>NZ_JBIUAT010000007.1:0-98177 GCF_044547685.1 Acinetobacter sp. NPDC052428 | reverse complement strand
CAATGGACATAACTTTGCTTTAATTTCTTGGTGGAAACTAAAATAGGGTTATGTCCTTTTTATTTCAATCACTTAAAAAGTTGAGATTGGGGTCTGATTGCAAAAATTTATGATGCTGCTGTATTACCATCTTTGTGGCTGGACGTGATCAAAGATATCGTGAGCTATACTAAAAGTAAGAGTGCAATTTTTACCGGTCTGGATCAGCTTAATCCAGGCTATGACTTTGTCTATACGCACAATATCCCGAATGAAAGTCTGGCCGCTTATCAAGAGGAGCGTATCAGAGTGATTGATATGAAACTGCATATGCCCTTATGGAATGCGATCGAGATGGGCGATGCTTTAAGTCATAACTGTCAGCACTATGCAGAACAGCCGGGTACGGATCACTATGTGTTCTATGAGAAGTGTTTAAAGCCTGGCGGTGTATCTTATCTGGCGGGAGTATTGCTGGATCGGGAGAATTATCGTTGGGCGGTACTGGGTATTCATCGTGCACCTGAAGCACAGCCTTTTGAACAGCCTGAGCTGGATTTTCTAAGACGTATCAGTATTCATTTACGCCGGGCTTTGCAAATTCACCGGCAAATCAACTTGATTCAGCAAGATAATTTAAGCTTGTATACCGTATTGGATAGTTTAAAAACCGGAATTGTACTGCTTGATCAAAACCTGTGTTTAAGTTATTCCAATCCCATTGCGCAAAAGATGCTTGATCAAAGTTCATGTCTGGATCTGGATATACATAACCGTCTAAAAACCAATTATAGTCAGCAGATACGTTTTGATCAGCTTCTGGAAAGTGCTTTGCTGGAAGATACGACCATTCAAACTGAAGTGGGTGGAGTCCTGGCGTTGAGTGATGGGGCAGGCTCGCAATTCATGCTGACGGTAGTCCCCTTTAAGAAATTAAGAAATATGCAACATTTACAGTCTGCTCAGCATCAGATTGCATTATTTATGACGGATAAAAACCAGCATTATTCCCTGTCAAGAACTTACCTACAACAGTGTTACCAGCTTTCCAAACGAGAGTTTGATTTATGTGAGTTGTTAATTAATGGTTATAAAATAGAAGATATTGCAGAACAGTGTGGCATTACGCTGAGTTCGGTACGGACGTATTTTAAAAATATTTATGAAAAAACCCAATGTTGTTCGCAAATCGAACTGATGCATTTATTGATGGGTTGTACCATTCAATTTGAACATATTGATTAAACCGGCCTGAATTTCATATTCAAGCCGGTTTATATGGGTTATTTAACACGTTGTAAAGTTACAGGATCTTCACCTTGCGGATGTAAGATAAGATTGTTGTTAGATATATTGATGCTTGCAATTGTCTTGCTGCCATTTGAACTATCTTGTAATCCACCACACTCGTTGGTATCGAATAATACCTCGGTTGTGGTGAGAGTATTTGCTGACAATGTATATTTGCCATATTCAATTCCTGGCCAACCACAGTCATCTCCACCTTCAGTGTCTAGGAAGAAATAATAGTTGTTATCAAAGAAAGCAAATAGGTGCGTTTCATTGAGTCGCCACGTGCCGACGAGACTATTAGACTGCTTAACTCGATTTAAACGGTATTCAGTACTAACGCCGGGTTCAGTAAGAATTAATTGAGTTCCATTAAAGTTTAAAGAATAAGGTTTATTCTCGGCAGGATGTGAAAGTCCCCATTCACCATTGGTGTCATGTAGGATTTCCGGTTCAATCACGGTTGTTGTTGCATTCCATTTTAAGCGGCCCATTTCAATGCCTGCTTGACCACTCTCATCTTTTGCTTCTGCTTCACCTAGTGCATAGCGTCCATCTTCCAGAATGTGAATCAACACAGCAGTGTTATCGGTACGGTTAATCTCCCACGTACCGGCAATATCTTTGTAGAAGGTCGCTTGGAAGTTTTCTGAAGCTTTTTCTGGTGTTATCAACTGATCTGGTGTGATGGCTGTTTTGGTGACAACTTCATTTACGAAGTCGGTGGTACTTTGGTTAAAATTAAGCTTTACAGCAGTGAAGGCTGTTTTAGTGTCATCACTAATCTGAATGCCATCGCTATGATCACCTTTTCCATCTAAGGATTGTAAAAAAACCATAAGGTTGATACGCGCATTTTCACTTTCGACTAAATCTAATGGTGTGATACGCTCCTTTGCTTCAATTTCATCACCGAGTTGTACACCCCCAATAAAGAATTTTACTTTTTCATCATCATTAAATTTAAATTCTCCTTTTTCGTTGGTAACTCCTGTTGCACCACTACTGGTGATATAGGTCACCCCTGAAATGATTCCGTCCGTCAGTACGCCGGTTTGGGTGCCAACATTGTTTGCTGGAGGTGTACTGGCATTATCATCCGAACCGCCGCAGGCACTAAGTAACCCCGCTAAAGCAATACAAAGTAAAGTCTTTTTCATTAGAACCTTCCTGAAATTTATAATGTGGATTCAGTATAAAAAGACCCTCGTTTTTGCCATATCCCAAAATTAGGAGGTCAAGAGCTTTTTAATGCATGGATCCTTTAAATTAGAAAGAAATTTCTATTGATATTGGGAAGCAATCTGAACTATCCGTAAATTGATGTATGAGATAAGTTCAAGGTGGAAAAAATAATCAACTATTCATTTAAAAATTCCAATTATACAAATATAGATTAATTGTTTATTTATTGCTCATAGAGCACTATCTATATTTGCCTAGGTTGCTAAAATTCGCGCAATTTTGAATAGAATTGGTGCGTGACGTGTTTGAGAAGTTAGCAGAACAAAGCCTGAACCTGATGGGTTGGGAAATTGATAACCATTGGCCCCTAGATTTAGACCAATGTGTCATGATTGCTGCTCCTCATACCAGTAATTGGGATGCACTGTATGCACGTCTGGCCTTAAAAGCATTAGGCGTGAATGTTCGCTTAACCATTAAAGACAGTTACATGAAATTGCCATTTGGACCTTTTGTGCGTGCTATGGGCGGTATCGGGATTGATCGCCGTCCTAAACAGCCGGGGGAGCCTCGTCCGAGTATGGTTCAGGTGATGACGGAATTATTCAAGACCCATCCTAAACTGGTGATGCTGGTCACGCCAGAAGCGACTCGTGCTAAACAGGAACAGTGGAAGACAGGTTTTTATCATGTCGCGATTAATGCAGGTGTGCCGATTGCATTGGCCTATATGGATTATGAGAAGAAGAAAACTGGTGTAGGTAAAATTGTTTATCCGACAGGGGATTATGAAAAAGACATGGCAGAAATCATGGCATTTTATGCAGAGATTCAGCCAAAATTCCCTGAATGCTTCAGCGTAGATCAGCGCTATTATCAGAATTAAAATTGAGTTGAAAAAAAGCAGGAAAATTCTCCTGCTTTTTTATTGCCTAATCATCATGAAGATTGACAGACTTAAGATGCATTTTCAGAAGCGGGTAAAATTCCACCCAGATTTTGGCAGGCATCTTTATAAAGATCATATTGTTGCTCCACCACTTCATGCAGTGGCAGGTCAAACAGCTCTTCACCTTGATGATACTGTTTGATATAAGACTCGACTTTGGATTTGCTGCTATACAACATCTGCTGATAATAGTCGGTCATACTGCTATGTGGCATTTGGGCGGTATCTACCTTGGCACAATGGAAATTTTGCAGTAATTGTTCTGATTTTTTCAAATCGCTGGACATACAACCTGCCAGTAGCAAGGTACTGAGCAATGTCGTGATAAATTTCATGGAAAGTAGACTAAAGGCTTTATGGGAGCGCACTATTGTAGAAGTAAAACCCGGTCACAAAACCTTTTTAATCTACCAAATGGTTAAAAAATAGAACAACAGAATTTGAAAATCCAAGTCCATTCTCTAAACATCTAACCTTTAACCAAGCCGCCATCTACAATTAGGTTTTGTCCTGTGACAGCACGTGAATAAGGTGACAAAAACATCAGGATTGCAGCAGCGAATTCTTCGGGTGTAATCACACGGCGTAAAGGCGTCGATTGAGCAATGAGGTCAAAGACAAAGTCGGGAGTGGCCTTACTGGCATCTGTCGTTTGCAACAGGCCACCAGAGAGCATATTCACATTAATGCCATATTGTCCCAAGTCTTGCGCCGTGGTGCGGGTAAAGGCCAATAATGCAGCTTTGGCGGCGGTATAGTCATGATAAGGAACCACCGGATTTTGCACTAGGTTTGTACCAATATTCACGATCCGGCCGAAGTCTGTCTGTTTCATGTCATCCAGAGCGGCTTGTGTAGTATTTAAAGCTGCCTGTACCGCACCACTAAATTGCCGTTGCAACATTTCCCAAGTCAGCGTTTCTATTTTAGGGCGTGCATCACCATTAAATTCAAATTGAATTAGTGCATTATTGACAACAGCATGAATCGCTTCGCCGAAATGGGCTTTAGCCGCGGCAAATAAAGCACGGACCTGATCAGCTTGGGTCACATCTGCCTGATAAATAAATACCTGCGCAGGATACTGCTGGGCCAGCTGTTCAGCTTGCTGCTGACTCCTATGATAATTGACGACCACGCGCGCACCCTCAGCCAGTAAAGCCTGAGTAATGGCTAAACCCAAACCACGTGCACCGCCAGTAACAAGAACAATCTGATCACGAATCTGCATAATGATGATCTATATTGACAAAGATTGGCCTTAACATAGCAGTTATTTCACCGGATTCAAGCTTTAGCGGGGAAGACAGACTCGGCTTGATCTTGTGTTTAAATGAATTGGGACGCTAATAGAAAACAGCCTGCGCTAAAGAGTAAACTTAAGATCATGCGTTTAAACAGTAATTCTGAAATTTTGTAAAATAGCTTTGCGCCTAAAATTGCCGGAATACTCACAAAAACAATCAGCAATGCCAGATACGGTAAATGGCTTTGATTAATCAGGCCTTGCCATAGATACGTACCCAGCGTGAAAAGCTGAATTGCAAAATTAAAATGCCGCAAAATATAGCGCTGCTGGGCTTTGGGTAATTGTTTTAACATCACCCAGGCCGAAGGAATCGCACCGCAAAAACCGCCCAGCCCTCCTAGAATTCCGCCAATAAAACCGATGCAGCTATCAGTCAATTTTCCTGAATGCTGAATTGTTTTGAATTGCGGATTGAATAGCATCACCGGACACCACAGTACCAGAAAAAATCCCAAGATCATCTTAAAGGTATTTGCTTGAATGATCTGCAACAGATAAGTACCCAGCGGCACGCCAATCAGACCAGCAACCAGATAAGGCAGAACCAACTTCCTGGATAAAACCGGCTGCTTTTGTTCCTGACTGAGTGAAATCACATGACTCCAGATCGAGGCAAATACCAGCAAGGGCGCGGCCAGTTGCGGAGGCAGTACCCAAACCCAGAAAGACATGGCAATCAGGGCAAAAGCAAAGCCGGTCAGCCCCTGAACGAAACCCGCGACCATTGCACCAAGAATAAATAACAGCCAAGTCATAGAGATCAGGTCATAAGCAAAGGCAGCAGTATTCTCAAGATTTAAACAAAAGCCAAGCTTCCATTTAGCTGGATTTATGCAAATGAAAGTTCAAACTCTTATAAAAGCATGAATGCTAAATAAGGGTATAGCGGTTCGGCTATGCATAAAACATGCATAAATCTCTACAAGAGTGCAACAATGGCTCCGTTCACTCTCCATGAGCTCGCCTGATACTGACAGAGTGCAGTAAGAGGTGATGGACATGATGAAAAAAGTGATATTACTTTCTGTATTGGCCGTGTCATTAACCGGTTGTGTGGTTGATCCTTGGCATGATGATTATCGTGGCAACAGAGATCGTAATGGGCATTATGATCGAGACCACAGAGATCATGACTGGAAAAATAAGGACTATAAAGATCATCGGGATTGGAAACGTGACCGAGATAACCGCGACTGGCGCCGTGATCGTTAATCACAGTCTTTAAATTTGACTGACTACAATGACAAAAAGGATTCCTCTGAGGAATCCTTTTTTAATGTCTATTCAAAATGATTTAAATCAAGAAATACTTTTTTGATAAAGCCCCGCACGAACTGTACCGGCTTTGGTATTTTTAATTAAACGCCATGAGGACGGTAATTTAAGTAATTGTAAATCACGATCTGCTTCTACATAAATATAGGCATTGTCCTTGATCAGAGGATCTGCCTTTAGCGCTAGTTCTTCCCATAAATCCAGGCTATATGGCGGATCTAGAAAAACCAGATCAAACTGTGCCTGAAGGGTAGACAAAGCTTGCTGCGCCGTAGCCACTTTTAATTGTGCACGTGCTTTGGTGACTTTTAAAAGTTCCAGATTTTGGGTCAGAAATTGTGCCTGAGTACGATCCGGCTCAATCATCACCACTGATGCAGCACCACGCGATAATGCCTCAAACGCCAATGCCCCAGAACCGGCACAAATATCCAACACCTGGGCATTTTGTACATCCCACATCAGCCAATTAAACAGTGTTTCCCGAACACGGTCAGGCGTCGGGCGCAAACCCTCAATGCTGGCAAAAGGCAGTTGGCGGCGTTTCCAGTCACCACCAATAATTCGAAGCTGGTTTTTCATCTTTAATCTCGCTCTACCGGTGTCGGAGCAGGTGTTGCTGCGGGAGATGCAGCCGTATTTGCAGAAGTCGGAGCAGCATTGTCGGGCTGGTCACTGGCTGGAACGGCACTAGATGCTGCATCCTGACTCAACATGCCTGCACCACTTGGCAATTCAGCTGGCTTGATTCCGGCCGTCATCAGACCACCACTTAATTGGTGGCCTTGTGGGCGTACCGGATTTTTATCTTTATACAGTAACCAGTAATCAAAAATTGGACGGGCCAGAGCCGTTGCGGCACTACCACCGCGACCATTTTCCAGAATAACCGCAATCGCGATTTCAGGATTTTCAGCAGGTGCAAAACCGACAAACAGACCATGATCCAGCTGACGGTCAGTCAATAAGGATTCATTATAGCGCTTGCCCTGAGCAATACTTTTTACCTGTGCCGTACCGGTTTTTCCGGCAATAGAATATTGTAAGCCGCTTTTGATGCCTCGGCCTGTACCGGATTGAATTACGTCCACCATCGCATCACGCATTTTGATCCAGTCTTCTTCCTGACCATTAAAATCGATCTTGCCATGCGTGCCATTATGCACCTTGAACGGTTTGGCACCGCGACTTTCGCGCAGAACATGGGGAATGACTTTATTGCCATGGTTGGCGGTAATGGCTGTGGCCATAGCCAGCTGCAATGGCGTTGAAGTAAAAGCACCCTGACCAATACTGACAGAAATGGTTTCACCACGTGACCATTTGGCCTTGCGGGTACGCATTTTCCATTCCGGGTTTGGATACAGTCCTGAGCTTTCACTTGGTAAGTCCACGCCGGTTTTTTCCCCAAAGCCAAACTGACGCATCCAGGTATTCATTTTTTCAATACCCATGCGGTAGGACATGACATAGAAATAAGTATCACAGGAGACGACTTGGGCCTTATGCATATTCACTGCGCCATGCCCGGATTTTTTATGGTCACGGAAACGGTGACTGTCTCCTGGCAGGCTGAAATAACCCGGATCAGAAATAGTGGTATCCCAATCGACCAGACCATGATGCAGACCACCGAGCGCAAACATTGGCTTAATGGTGGAGCCAGGTGGATAAACCCCTTGTACCGCACGGTTATATAAAGGTTGATCCAGATTATCGCGCAGGAATGAATAATCTTTGGTGCTGATCCCGGTCACAAACAGATTCGGGTTAAAACTTGGGCTGGAGACCAGCGCCAGAATTTCTCCGGTTTTAGGATTCATCGCCACAATCGCGCCACGACGCCCGGCCAGTTGCTCCGAAGCTACTACCTGTAAACCGTAATCCAGTGACAGGAACAGGTCATTACCACGCACTGGATCTTTACGGCCCAAATGACGCAGCACATTACCAAAGGCATCTGCTTCTACCGATTCATTTCCCGGCACACCATGTAAAAGTTCTTCATAGGATTTTTCCACCCCGATTTTTCCAATCAGGTTGGTTCCGGCATAGAGATCCTTATCAATGGCTTTCAGTTCTTTGTCATTAATACGACCGACATAGCCAATCACATGTGCAAACAGGTCGCCATGTGGATAATAGCGAGTCATCTGGGTTTCAATATTTACGCCCGGAAACTGATATTTCACTTCACTGAAGCGGGCAATATCATTTTCATTCAGGTTGAGCTTGATTGAAACCCGTTCGGTTTTACGTGCTGTTTTAATCCGGGTTTGAAAGCGTTCAAGATCTTCTTCGGTCAATTCCAGAATCGGTTTCAGGCGTTCGAGCGTTTGATCGATATCCTGTACGTCAGCACGACTTAAAGTGGCAGTAAATACTGGATAGTTATCGGCCAGCAACACGCCGTTACGGTCATAAATATAACCACGCGCGGGCGGCAAAGGTTGTAGACGAATCCGGTTCTCATCAGAAGCTGTAGTAAAGCTTTCAAAGTTGAACAGTTGCAAATAGGCATAGCGGCTGACCAGCAGCAGCATAAAGAAAATGACAATCCCCATGGAAATCAAGACTCGACTGCGATAGATGCGCTTTTCTTGTTGTGCGTTTTTTAAAGGAAAGTGCTGCTTCATACGCGATCGACTTAAGACCTGAGAGTGGTAGAAAAGAATCAAAGTGGAGTATTCTAACGCAACTGCACTTGATTTGATAATGAAAAACTGCCCTTACAATCAGTTCCTTTAAGCTTTGACTTTGCAGACATTAAAATTGTAAAGTGCTGTATATAAGAGTTGTGATAATTCTGCTAGAGTAAAATCTAATAAAAATAGGACTATACCAAAAACTATAATTAAGGAAGATGGTGAAGGAATGAACAAGGTTTACCCTTTGTTAGCGTTTGCATTGTGGGCGAACGGGGCTTATGCACATGATCAGATTAATAATACTGCAACCAAAATAGAGCCTGCTCAGGCAAAAGCCTTTAATGTGGGTGTTGGTTTTACCCAGAAATTACTGCATTTAAATACCGAATGGGTGAACCCTTATGGGATTGCTTATGTGAAAGGTGGTGTTTTTCTGGATGATGATCGTACGATTGGCGGTCAGGCAGGCTTTCGTTATCCTGCACATCTCACCGGCAAAGACAAAAATGGTTATTATGTCGGGGTTTATGCCGGTCATATCGACAGCAAACAGGTTGATGGCGAGTATGAAGGCCGTTTAGGTGCTGGCGTTGATTTGGCCTATGTTTTGCTTAGTTCAGAACGGATCAGCAGTTTTAGTATCGGGATCGGTGCCGGAGAGAAACTCGAAGACCGAAATGGTCGTGCTGTGGCTGAAACAGAACCCCGGCTACAATTTTCCTATACTTTAAGTATCGGTTTATAGACAAAATATTCGACCTTATTAATATGTGTATTCTGTGAACAAAAAATTAAATATGGAAGTTATGCATGCTTGAGTACGTCAACGAGTTGTGGCAAACCTTTGTAAACCGCCCGGATTTTTGGGCCGTGCTCAGCATTATTCCAGTGACTGCATTTGTAACCTGGGCTCACGTCTGGATGGCGCTGAAAATGGTCTTTTATCCGATCAATTTTTGGGGTTTCCATCTCGGGCCATTACCTGTTGGCTGGCAAGGTATTGTGCCGCGTAAAGCCGGAAGAATCTCAGGAATTATCACGGATAATACCTTGTCTAAATTGGGCTCTATTCAGGAGTTCTTGCAGGCAATGGATCCGGATGATATGGCACGCATCATTGGCGAGCAGGTCGGTTTCGAACTGGAACACCTGATTGATGAAGTGATGATGGATCGCAATGCGGTGCTCTGGGAAAACCTACCTTTTGCTATTAAGCGCAGAATTTATGCACAAGCACAAAAACAAATGCCGGCAATTTTGCGTGAATTAGTGACTGAGCTGACCATGAACGTCGAGTCACTTGTAGATATGCGTGAAATGGTAGTGAGCCAGATGGAAGGCGACCGTCGCTTGATGGTGCGTATGTTCCTGAAGGTGGGTCAAAAAGAGATCAATTTTATCTGGCATATCAGTGCCCTCATCGGGATGTTCTTTGGGATTTTCCAGATGATTGTCTGGTTTGTAGTGCCGTGGCACTGGACTGTACCGTTCTGGGCTGCGATCTGGGGCTTTTTGACCAACTGGATCGCGATCTGGATGGTATTCAACCCACTCTATCCACACCCAGTAAAGTACCCGCAATTCTTTGCCCGTACCACAAATCGCAAGTTTCCGTGGATTAAGCCGGTGATTCCTCGTATCGGCACCTATAACATACAAGGCGCATTTATGAAACGTCAGGATGAAGTCTCTGACGTCTTCGCAAGTGTAGTCACAGAAGACCTGATTACGTTAAAATCGATCATGACCGAGATGATGTATGGCGGCAGAAAAGACAAAACCCGCCGCATTATCAAACGTCATATTAATGAAATTATGGAAACACCCCTGGTTCGGACCTCTTTACAGCTGTCTTTAGGACCAAAAGAGTATGCAAAACTCAAGACGGACTTGATCGATCGCTCGATTGAAATTACGATGGTACCTGTATGCGACCCAGCATTTAATGCGAGCCGTGCACAGAAAATCTATCAAATGTTTAGAGACCGCATACGTGAGTTGACTCCGAAGGAGTTTCAGAATCTTTTACGTCCTGCATTTCAGGAAGATGAATGGATTCTGATTTTATTGGGTGGGGTAACCGGTTTTGTCGCGGGTTTAATCCATTTGTTTGTGGCTTTCTTATAATGAGATGTCGGGGGACACAATCGGGTGATTGTGGTCGTGGCGTCATACATATTGTTTAAATGAGGATGTTTATATATGCGCATTATCTTACTCGGACCACCTGGAGCAGGTAAAGGTACACAAGCTCAGTTGATCTGTAAGCGCTACAATATCCCACAAATTTCAACCGGTGATATGCTCCGTGCTGCAATTCGTGAAGGAACTGAATTAGGTCTACAAGCTAAAAGTGTCATGGACAATGGCGGTTTGGTTTCTGATGAGTTGATCATTGGTCTGGTGAAAGAGCGCATTGCGCAACCTGACTGTGTAAACGGCTGCATTTTTGATGGTTTCCCGCGTACCATTCCTCAAGCAGAAGCCTTGGAAAAAGAAGGCATTGCAATTGATCACGTGATTGAAATTGATGTACCAGATGAAGAAATCGTACAACGTCTTTCTGGCCGTCGTCAGCATCCTGCATCTGGCCGTGTCTATCACATCGTTTACAACCCGCCAAAAGTGGAAGGTAAAGATGACGAAACGGGTGAAGATCTGGTTCAACGTCCTGATGACCAGGAAGCAACCATTCGTAAGCGTCTAGGTTCTTACCATACTGAAACCGAGCAACTGGTTGGTTTCTACCAAGGCCGTGCAGCGTCTGGTGAAAATGCACCAACTTATGACAAGCTAAATGGTTTACGTCCAATCGATGAAGTTCAAACTGATCTTTTCGCGATTCTGGATCAGGCAAAATAATCGGCTGACGATGATTTTGACAATCGGAGAGCCCTAATTCATATTAGGGCTCTTTTTTATTGCGTATTTGAACAGGGTACTTGTTGCTATGAAATTTGGCGTATTGGTGTTGATGGTAGTCTTTCTGGCAGTATTGGTAGGTCTGTTCTATTTCAGTTTTAAAATGCTCAACAAAGTACGTCAGGAAGAACGTGCTGAAAATGCAGCAAAGCGACCTGAGCGCCAGCTCCATCCAAAATTACAAGCCGAACTTGAACAGCGCAAGCAGCAGGAAAAGGCTGAACAAGATCAGGATAAATAATCCATAATAGTTCAGCTCAGCTAAGAATTTAGTTTGAACGAAAAGCACTCTTCTCATAGTCGATAAAAAGGTGACACATTGGTCACCTATTTTTATCCCAGCTTGATCACGCCGTTCTATTCAGCAAGCTCAATATTTTTCACTGCAATTTGGCGGGCTGCACCAAATTCAAACCGATCCGGCCAGTTACACACATCGGATACTACACATTCATGACATTTCGGTTTGCGCGCAATACACGTATAACGACCGTGTAAAATCAGCCAGTGATGTGAATCAATGATAAATTCCTTGGGAATGACTTTGACCAGACGGTATTCAACTTCCAGCACATTTTTGCCAACCGCTAGTCCGGTACGGTTACCTACCCGGAAAATATGGGTATCAACCGCCATGGTCGGCTGACCAAAGGCCGTATTCAGTACCACATTCGCCGTTTTACGACCTACACCCGGCAGGGCTTCTAAGTCTGCACGATTGTCCGGTACGATGCTGTTGTGCTTCTGAATCAGCATCTCGCAGGCTTTAATCACGTTGACCGCTTTCGAGTTATATAAACCAATGGTCTTGATATATTCCTTCAAGCCGTCCACACCTAGCGCATAAATGGCTTCCGGTGTATTGGCGACTGGAAAGAGTTTGTCTGTGGCTTTGTTGACGCTGACATCGGTAGCTTGAGCAGAGAGCGTGACCGCGACCAGTAATTCAAAGGGATTCGCATAATTCAGCTCAGTTTTTGGGTTAGGCCGCTGTTCACGCAGGCGTTCAAAAAAGGTCTGAATCTGCTTTTTGGTCATGTTTTTAACGAGCTTGGCCTTTGCTGTGGTCATGTTCTATCCCTGTAAAGCCTGTAATTGCTGTGTCAGTTCTTCCAGTTGGGTGCGTTTTCGGGCATCTTCACGAACCGAAAGCTGTTTTTCCAGTTTTTTAATTTGGGTACGTAGTTTTGCCAGTTCAATCGTGGTCTTGGAATCGAAAGCTACAGGTGCATTCTCTGGCTTGCTCGCGACTTCAATCACAGGAAGTTGCTCATTTAAAGCAGAGAAACGGGCAAACAGGGCAGTATCAATTTCTGCACGGACCACAGGTCCCTTACGATCGGTACGCCGTTTTTCTTCACGCTGGATGTGCGCATAGTAACGCTGACGCAGATCATCCTGTTCCGCAAGACGCTGTGCTTCAGTCGGCAAGGGTTGTTGATCTTCAACCAAATCGATGCAGTCTACCGGACAGGGGGGAATACATAACTCACAGCCCGTACATAGATCGGTCAGAATGGTGTGCATCAGTTTACCGGAACCAATAATTGCATCGACCGGGCAGGCGCTAATGCATTTGGTACAGCCAATACATTCATCTTCACGAATTACGGCTTTGATGCGCTGAGGACGACCATCGGCTTGAACTGGCCAGACACTTTCTTCAGCTTGAAGTTTAGGACGATTTAATAATGCAGCCAAAGCATCGGCAACAGGCTGTCCGCCCGGCACACATTTATTGGCATTTTCCCCCTCAGTAATCGACTGGGCATAAGGTAAACATCCGTCACGGTGACCGCAGAGTCCACATTGGGTTTGAGGGAGTAAAGCGTCAATCGATTGGACCAGAGAAATGGGCGAATTCATGTATAACCAGCGTTACTCATGGCAAGCATGAGAGAGTAAGTGAAACAAAATATGTCGATTCATTAATTTTAACATATTTTTAAACTCCTAAGTCGTGCGCAATTAAGGGTCAACTTGTGCCTTATTATTAGGCATAAATCTGAATGTAAGCCTTGATTCGATTGGCATTTCCTGACATAGAAAAAATTTTCATAATCAATATAAATATTTGTTATCAAATTAATTTTAAAGTATTTTCAAAAAAAGTATTGTAGATTAGTTACAAAAGATATTTAATATTTTGCGCCAAAATTTAACATTGATTGTAAATTTGACCAATTTTGATCCATTTTCTGCTGAGGATTAAGCGTTGAAATACAACACACTTAATGAGTTCCTAGATTACGTAAAATCACGTGATGCACATCAACCAGAATTTCTTCAAGCTGTAGAAGAAGTGATGACCAGTTTGTGGCCGTTCATTGAAAAGAACCCACAATACGCAGCACATGGTTTACTAGAACGTCTAGTTGAGCCAGAACGTGCGATCCAGTTCCGAGTTTCTTGGGTAGATGACCAAGGTCAGACTCAAGTAAACCGTGCGTTCCGCGTACAGTACAACTCAGCGATCGGTCCATTTAAAGGTGGTATGCGTTTCCACCCTTCAGTGAATCTTTCAATCCTAAAATTCTTAGGCTTTGAGCAAACATTTAAAAATGCTTTAACCACACTTCCTATGGGTGGCGGTAAAGGTGGTTCTGATTTTGACCCTAAAGGCAAATCAGAAGGCGAAATCATGCGTTTCTGCCAGGCTTTAATGATCGAGCTGTATCGTCACCTTGGTGCGAACACAGATATCCCTGCAGGTGATATTGGTGTAGGCGGTCGTGAAGTGGGCTACATGGCCGGCATGATGAAAAAATTAAGTAACGACACGGCATGTGTATTCACTGGTAAAGGTTTAACTTTCGGTGGTTCATTGGCACGTCCGGAAGCAACGGGTTACGGTACTGTGTATTTCGCTGAGGAAATGCTTAAGTCTCGTGGCGAAAGCTTCAAAGATAAAGTCGTTGCGATTTCAGGTTCTGGTAACGTTGCGCAATATGCTGCTGAAAAAGCAATGTACCTCGGTGCGAAAGTGGTTTCACTTTCTGACTCTGCCGGTACAGTTCACGTTAAAGACGGTTTCACTGAGGCGCTTCTTGCTGAAGTCATGGAACTTAAAAATGTAAAACGTGGCCGTATTTCAGAATTCGCATCTAAACATGGTTTCGAATATCTTGAAGGACAACGTCCTTGGGGTATCAAGTGTGATATCGCATTGCCATGTGCGACTCAAAACGAACTGGATGCAGACGACGCTGCTAAGCTTCTTGCAAACGGTGTAATCTGTGTAGCTGAAGGCGCGAACATGCCTTCTACACTTGAAGCGGTTGAGAAATTCGTTGAAGCGAAAATTCTTTATGCGCCAGGTAAAGCATCAAATGCAGGTGGTGTGGCAACTTCTGGTCTGGAAATGTCTCAAAACGCATTGCGTTTAGGCTGGACTTTCGAAGAAGTTGATGAGCGCTTACACGCAATCATGAAAGAAATTCACCGCAATTGCGTAAAATTCGGTACTAAGGAAGACGGTACTGTGAACTATGTAGACGGTGCAAACATTGCTGGCTTCGTAAAAGTTGCTGATGCGATGCTTGCTCAAGGCGTATTCTAAGTCTGACTTAGTCTAAGCTGAAAAAACCGGGGCTGTTGCCCCGGTTTTTTTATATCTGGTATTTTTAGCCTTAAAGAGCACCCTTAACTAATTCACGTTCAACCGCCATATCAAAAATATAGGCATATTTCGATTGATCAGCTGCCGGATGCTTAATTTCAAAACGTTTGACCCGAATAATCTGCCGTTCATTTGGTGAATGCCGAAAACCTTCAATCTGATCATAGAATAAAGTCCAGTCCTTATCGACCTGAGTTTTCAGGCCATTCTGATCATATTTCACTTCTTTGACTTGCAAGCAGCTTTGTTGGGTTACGCCGGTACATTGTTTGGTATCGGGGGAAATTTCCAGAAAAATTGTTTCAGCCTGTCCTTGGTATTTGGTTTCCGGAGTCATTTTCCCGATAAATTCATAGGTTTGACCATTTGCGGCCATCAACGTCAGGGTCGGCTTGTCAGGATCTGTGGTATTGAGCGTAAAAGGAATGTCACGCTTCTGTAAAAGTTGGCTGACAAAACGTTCCTGCTCCATCAATGCTGCATCACAGGCCATTTCAGTGCCTATAACTTCGCTGGTGGTGATGATATTGTTTTTGACTGACCAGGTCGTCCCGAGTCCATTACAGCCCGTCACGGCGCTCAGCCGGCCTTGAGCGTTGAAACTCAGTACAACGGGTCGTTCTAGTCCACGATTCAGTTCCCAGTAATAGGCTGGAAGAATCTGATCTGCATTTTTTTGTTGGATGGTGGCCACCGCAAGATCTCCAGCTCGTTGAATATCACTGGACTGACAGCCTGCAAAAGTTAAAGGCAATAATGCCAGCACAATAAATTTTAATTTCATGGACTTATAATGAAGTATATAAAGTTCAAACAATAATAATGGATGTATTGCAAAAAAATATGGATACATTTCGCAGCTTTGAGTTGCAAAATGTATCCATCATTAAGATTTTAGCGCTGAAGCAAGATTAATCGAAGCGGTAAATATCCATACCGAGTGAACCCATGGTGAAACTGCTATGTACCAGACTAAAGCGCTGACCTGTACCCATCGCAAAGAAAATCGGAGCAAAATGTTCTAACGTTGGATGATTCCGTGCCATATGCGGAATATTGGACCAGTCCAGGACCGCGTCATAATCGCTATGCGTCAGTTTATGCACCACAAAATTACGGAAGCCTGAGGCCCATTCGGGTACATCAGCAGTCGATCCATCCCAAGACAGTTCACGTAAATTATGGGTAATACTGCCCGAACCAATCAGAAGGATTTGCTGTTCACGTAAAGGTGCAAGACTTTGACCAATCTGATAAATCTCATCCGCGCTCATCGACATGGGTAAGGAAATTTCTACCACGGGAATGTTGGCATCTGGATACATATGTAGCAGCGGCATCCATACACCATGATCACGCAGACGGGTACTGTTGGCATGTGCAGAAAAGCCGGCATTGGCCAGCAAGCCTAAGACTTTCTCGGCCAATTCAGGATTTCCCGGTGCAGGGTAGCGTAATTGATAAAGTTCAGGCGGGAAACCACGAAAATCATGCCAAGTTTCTGGGCGAATTGCGCTACTGACTTCCAGCGCCTCACTTTCCCAGTGCGCAGACATCACAATAATCGCTTCCGGGCGTGGCAGATTTTCGCTCAAACGATGCAAGGCAGGACCCACTTGCTCAGGATTCAGCGCCAGCATAGGAGAGCCATGAGAAATAAATAAGCCGGGCAACGTTTGTAAGTTCATAATTCAAACCCCATCTGGAAGATGCCTTAATAATGCATGAAAATAGAAATAAGAGCAGGAGAGATTATTCAACAAAACGTTGCATATAAAGAACGCTTCAGCAAAATCATTAGCCTGCTCGGTGATAAGGATGGTTGTTATTGATGCTCATGGCACGATAAAGCTGCTCGATCAGCATGACACGTACCAGTGGATGCGGCAGGGTTAATTTGGAAAGTGACCAGTGCCATGCAGCAGCTTTACGCACGGCTTCTGAGTGACCATCCGGCCCGCCAATCGCAAGTGCTACATCATTGCCTTCCAGCATCCAGCCTTTCATGGTTTCAGCCAGTTTCTCGGTACTGAATTCGCGTCCGCCCACTTCTAATGCAATCAGAGTTTCATTTTGCTTGAGCGCATTTAAAATGCTGTCGCCCTCAATATTGCGGTATTTCAGAATATCCGCTTCAGAATCATTTTTCCCGCGCTTGGCCATCGGCAATTCAATAATCTGGGTCTGTACAAAAGGCTGAATACGCTTGAGATAATCTTCAAAACCAGTCAACACCCACGCTGGCATTTTTTGACCAATGGTCAGGATACGGATTTTCATACAGACAGATCAATAATTGGATACCTCATTATAACGATCAAACAACACGAAGTTGAGCTGGGAAACAAATTGAAATTGAAATGATAGATTTAGTGTTGCTTTAATGTCCGTAGTTCAAGTATCCGCTTGATAAAGGAATGGAATAATAATAAATGCGGAACAGTGTCATGATAAAAGGATGTTGTACTGTGCTGCTATTACTGATAGGCCTCATGGGGCCTAGTCTCTGTGCAGCCAATTCGAGCAAAAATGCTCAGGTCTCTCATCTGGAATTATTTTTTAGCCAGATCATGAGTGTCGATGAATACCGAAATTATAAAAATCTAAAAGAGCTGAATCGGGTATCTGCCTGGATCAAAGGGCAGATGCAGCGCTTTGGTATTCCATGCCAGTTTCAGGTTTATGTGGTCAATAACCTGAGTTACCGAAATGTCATCTGTAGCTTGGATACTCAAGCCAAAACCAAGATGGTGATGGGGGCACATTATGATGTCTTTAGTGCCCGAAACGGTGCTGATAATAATGCCTCAGGGGTAGCGGGTTTACTGGAAACTGCAAGATTACTGGCCCTGCAAAAATCCAAGCTCAAACATGATGTCGAATTTGCTTTCTATACGCTTGAAGAGCCGCCTTTTTTCAAGACAGAACATATGGGCAGTTATATGCATGCCAAGTCTTTAAAAAAGCAGAAGCAGAAAATTAAGGGCGTGGTGATTCTGGATTCGATTGGTTATTTTGATGAACATCAGGTGCAGAGCTATCCGGTGGGATTAAAGTGGATTTATCCACGACATGGTAACTTTATTGCCGCGATTGGGCATTTAGCCTCAACTGGCCTGACTGGAGATTATTGTGATGCCATGCAGCGTTTTAACCGTCTGGAGTGTCAACGCTTTGTTAGCCCAAGTTTTGCTCAGGATATGAATTTCTCTGGCTATCTGAATTATGCCAAATTCAACTATTCGACCATGTTGATTACCGATACTGCGAATTATCGTAATCCTTATTACAATACCGAATTGGATACTTTAGACAAGCTTGATCTGAACAAGATGACTCATGTGATTGATGGATTGGTTACGATGGCACTACAGCCATAATTCAGTTGTTTTATTCAATAACTCAATAAAAAACCCTGCCGAAGCAGGGTTTTTTATACGAAACATCAAGTCTTAATGACGCGCTGCTTTCGCTTCTTCTTTGGTTTTCACAATTGGTGCTTTAACCAAGGCTTTTGGCAAAGAGGTCAGTGCCAGCGGTAAAATCTCATCAATCGATTTTACGGCTTTAATTTCTAGACCTTCTTTGACATTTTCTGGAATTTCCGCCAGGTCACGTACGTTTTCCTGTGGAATGAATACCAGCTTGATGCCACCACGATGGGCTGCCAAAAGTTTCTCTTTCAAGCCACCGATACGCAGCGCACGACCACCCAGACTGGTTTCACCTGTCATCGCGATATCCGGACGAATCGGGATACCCGTGAAAGCAGATACTAATGCTGTAGTCAAAGCCAAACCTGCTGATGGACCATCTTTCGGTGTTGCGCCTTCAGGTAAATGCACATGCACGTCGGTTTCTTCAAAGCGCGAGGCTTCGATGCCGAGTTCATCCGCACGGGTACGCACTACAGTCATCGCAGCGGTAATCGATTCTTTCATGACATCGCCAAGAGAACCGGTGGTAATGAACTTGCCTTTACCTGGGACTGCTGCAACTTCAATAGTTAGTAATTCACCACCGACAGAAGTCCAAGCCAGACCATTTACACGGCCGATTTGTGCTTCTTCTTCCGCCATTCCATAGTCAAATTTATGTGGACCCAAGTAATCTGGAAGATTTCCTGCTGTCACTTCAACCTGAAGATTTTTAGCTTTCTTGCTAACCGCCTCTTTCACCACTTTACGTGCAATTTTTGACACTTCACGTTCAAGGTTACGAACACCGGCTTCACGTGTATAGCGGCGCACGATGTCACGAATCGCTTCTTCATGCACGGTTAATTCTTTGGCACGTAGACCATTGTTCTTGATGGCTTTAGGAACAAGGTAACGGTCCGCAATATTGACTTTCTCTTCTTCGGTATAACCCGGAAGACGAATCACTTCCATACGGTCAAGCAGGGCCTCAGGAATATTCATGCTGTTCGCGGTACAGATAAACATTACTTCAGACAGGTCCAGATCTAGATCCAGATAGTGATCGCTGAACTTATTGTTCTGTGATGGATCAAGTACTTCAAGCATCGCGGAAGCCGGATCGCCACGGTAGTCTTGCGCCATCTTGTCGATTTCATCGAGCAGGAACAACGGGTTTTTTACACCCACTTTAGTCAATGACTGTACGATTTTACCTGGCATCGCACCGATATAGGTACGACGGTGACCGCGAATTTCAGCTTCGTCACGCACGCCGCCCAGCGCCATACGCACGAACTCACGACCAGTTGCTTTGGCAATTGATTCGCCGAGTGAAGTTTTACCAACACCTGGAGGACCAACCAAACACAGAATCGGACCACGCAATTTTTTCACACGAGACTGAACTGCCAGATATTCCACAATGCGATCTTTGACATCGTCCAGACCATAGTGGTCTGCATCCAGAATTTCCTGTGCTTTGTTCAGGTTAATGCTGACTTTGCTGGCTTTATTCCACGGTGTATCTAGAATCACTTCCAGATAGTTGCGTACCACAGCAGCTTCACTCGAAGCAGGCTGCATCGCTTTCAGCTTGCGGAACTCGTTTTCAGCTTTCTTGCGTACATGCTCAGGCAAATCTGCTTCAGCAAGACGTTTTTCAATTTCAGCGACATCATCTTCCGCGCCGCCGTTCATATCAGAAAGCTCGCGCTGAATGACTTTCATTTTTTCATTCAGGAAGTATTCGCGCTGGTTCTTTTCCATCTGACGTTTAACAGAATCATGCAGGGTTTGCTCAATCTGTTGTTCTTCAGACTGTTGCAATAGATAAGTCATCAATTCAGTCAAATGTGCTTCGAATTCGTCATGTTCCAGGAATTTCTGTTTGACATCAATATTCAATGGAACACGGGTTGCGACGAAGAACAATAACTGTAATAGATCTTCAATTTTGTTGGCTGCGGTGATCAGTTCACGCGCATTACGAAGTTTCGCTTCTGCATATTGAGCGAAAAGCGCACGCAATTCCTGCAAGCGCACAGCTTGGGTGTCTGCATCGACGCTCACCGTCATTGGGCTGAGTTCATGCTCTGCTGTCAGATACTCAGTTTCGTCAATGATGGTTTTCAGCTTGGCACGGTGCAGGCCTTCGATCAGGACTTTAATACAGTTTTCATCATTTTCGTGATTCACAACTTGCACAATCTTCGCGACAGTACCGTATTGATATAAATTGTCGTGATCAATTTCTTCTGTAAGCGAATCTTTTTGCGCAACTACAAATACTAGATTGTCACTGTTACGAGCCACATCAACTGCATTGATCGATTTTTCACGACCGACAAACAGCGCAATTTGCATATGCGGATAAACCACCACATCACGCAGCGCCAAAAGGGGTAGTACACTTGGAACCTGAGGCTCTAAGGTTTCTTGATTCATAATAATTTCAGACATGAGCACTCCTAATGAGTGACAACGGTGTTGCCATGCTTTTAATAGTGATGGGTAATTTTAAAAATACAAGGGCAGTTAAGATTAAATTGTATGAAAAATGACTAATTATGTGATTTTAAAGTAGTTAGCAAGGATAAAATTGCAAAATTAACGTTTGAACTTTATAAATATTGTCGGGGTGATTAAAGCATCAAGGGGTTGATCCCATGTTTCACGTTTTAACGGCTGTGCCAGCAGTTGAAAGTCATGCGCCAGCCCCAGACGGAATGGACGCCCAGGTGCAGAAGCCAAGGTACGATCATAAAAACCGCCGCCCATACCAATCCGTGTGCCCGAAGTATCACAGGCCAATAGTGGCATGAGCAATAAATCCAGTTTGGAAACATGTACACCACGGGTGCTCATGGGCTCTCGCATACCCAGCCGATGATGGGCAAAGCGCTTGTTATGGTATTGGTGCTGGGTGATCCGGATCCAGACCAGCTGCTGATTCATGTCGCAAATCGCTGGTAGATACACCTGTTTGCCCAGTTTAAAGCAGCGTTCAATAATCGCCTGGGTCTGAATCTCCCCAAAAGCATGCAAATACAGGCCAATACGTTGGGCATGAATAAATTCTGGACTGCGGATCAGACGGTTTAGAACTTTTTGTGCGGATTGCCTTTGCTCAAATTTAGAGAGATGACGACGCGTTTTACGAAGGTATCTTCTTAATTCCTGAATGGTCATAGGGCAAAAAGCATATGCAACAAATTTGTGCTCTAGTCTAAGTGGGAATTCTGGAAAAGTAAAAAATAATTGTAAGCTGCAATTTTATATTATTCCGTATCTGCTGATTTAAATTTAGCTAATTTGTCACCAGTTTCAAAGTTAAAAAACAGTTGCATCACTGGTTGTTAAAATGTGTTGAAACGGTCAATTTATTTTTTTTGATTCACGATTTTCCAAGCAATCAATTGTTCAGTGACAAACTCTGGAAATGCATGAGTTTAAGCACTTTGAAACAGCTTTCGATCAATAAAAATACAATTCTAAAGTAGGTTTATTCTGTTTTTGGTGAAAGATAGACAAGGGATCATATAACTATTCTCGACCGATATATGGGACACATTGGACTTAGGCAGAACGCGTAAGACCTAAATCAATGGAGATTGAAGATGATGAATATTGCGAAGAACACCGTCTGCCTTTGGTACGATGACGATGCCGAAGGTGCAGCACGATTTTATGCAGAAACCTTTCCAGACTCCTCAGTTGGCGCGATCAATCTTGCACCCGGAGATTATCCCTCCGGAAAAGAAGGCGATGTTATCACCGTTGAATTTACGGTGATGGGCGTTGCCTGCATTGGACTGAATGGTGGCCCTGACTTTCAACACAATGAAGCATTTTCATTTCAGGTGGCGACTGAAGACCAAGAAGAAACAGACCGTTACTGGAATGCCATTATTGGCAATGGTGGTCAGGAAAGTGAGTGTGGATGGTGTAAAGACAAGTGGGGCATTTCCTGGCAGATTACGCCAGTGGTCCTCATCAACGCCTGTAACAGTCTTGACTGCGCTGCGGCCAAGCGCGCATTTAATGCGATGATGACCATGAAAAAAATTGACATCTCCGTGATCGAAGCGGCATTTCATGGTTAAGCGCCAAAGATATTGTCTTTCATTCGAGTTGATATTGCTGTGTAGCGCAATTTCACTGCAATAGTTAAATCTTCTCCTTTCTTTTTATCAACTCAAATTATCCCTCAACTCTATAAGGATCCGTTACAAAAATTTCAGATCAATCCAACTTGATTTGAACCTAAATCCAATTTCTTCATGATGATTCAAGGAGAATGTGCCATGAATTTTCCTCAATTACTGTTTATGGCGGGATGGGTCGCCCTGTCTGCACCTGCCGCTTTAGCCGTTGAACCGCCCATGTCGGGCAAAGCTAGCTCAGGTGCAGCTTCCTCTGCCGCCGATAAGAAAGCCATCGCGAGTGCCATGACTGCTGCACCTAAGAAAGTAGCCGCTGCGGCCACGATTGTCGCTGTCGGTACAGATGGCAAAATGCGTACCTTGCGCAAGGGCAATAATGGTTTTACCTGTATGCCGGATAATCCGACCACGCCAGGTCCAGATCCGATGTGCATGGATCAGGCCGCTCTAGAATGGGCAGAAGCCTGGATGGGACATAACCCCCCACAGTCGGGAAAGTAGGCTTTATGTATATGCTAGCAGGCGGTACGGATGCCAGTAATGTCGATCCCTATGCCAAGAAGCCTAGTGCGGGCAATCATTGGGTTAAAACGGGTCCCCATGTCATGATCGTCGGTGCTGAAGCTCGTTTCTATGATATGTATCCTAAGCATACGCAACCCGATACCGCTGTGCCCTATGTCATGTGGTCTGGGATGCCTTATCAGCACTTAATGATTCCTGTGAAGTAATGAATTACGACAACGACGAATGCACGCTGATTCAAATCCTTCAATTCGGGTATTTAATACACTCAATTTTTATTGCTACCCTAAGCTTTAAATAGAATAGTTCACTTAAAAGCTCATCAACAGATGGGCTTTTATATGAGTATTGCAAAAGTTGAAATGATGCAGATCATGCAATATGAGTTCCAGAATAATTTTTGCACTGAATTGAAAACAGGCTGAACCAAAAACAACCATCCAACGGAATCACCCCTAATTTATATATTTTAAATTTTATTAAATTATTGAAAATAAAATAAAAATTAAACTGGCATAAGTTCTGCATAACTGTATTCAAACTTGGATACAAGATTGGACGCAGAATGCTTTATCAGAAAATGATCGGCTGGACAGTCCTAAAATGGCGCGATGCCGATCAACCAAAACAGCTTCAACTGAATCATCTTGCTCAACGCACTACCCATGTTGAAGTGGGTGAACTTGTCTGGATTTCGGTTGCGACTGCTGCACCTCTTCAAGCAAAAATCGATGCATTTAAAAAAGCTGTATTTGCAGACGGTATGCATCAAAGGCTACGACAGAGAGCAGCGAACATAGTCGGTAGCGGGTTTATATACAGCAGCTGAATCAGAAAAAAACGAAATCGATCCATTCAGCAGATTCAAAAAATAGAGAGAATAAAAGGGGACTCACATGTTTAAAACTGTACTGATTGCAAATCGCGGCGAAATTGCCGTTCGTGCCATTCGCACATTAAAAAAAATGGGCGTAACCAGTATAGCTGTCTATTCAGAAACGGACCGTTACGCACAGCATGTGATTAATGCAGATATTGCAGTGTCCTTAGAAGGCACCAAACCGAGTGATACCTATTTAAGTATCGAAAAACTGATTGCCGCAGCCAAACAAAATGGCGCAGAAGCAATTTTCCCAGGTTATGGTTTTCTGTCAGAAAGTGCCGATTTTGCCCGTGCCTGCGAAGAAAATAATATTGCCTTTATGGGGCCAACAGCTGAACAGATTTTAGAGTTTGGTTTAAAACATCGTGCCCGTGAACTTGCTGCAGCTGCCAATGTACCCATGACTCCCGGTACAGGTCTGCTAAATAGTCTGGACGAAGCTTTGGCAGAAGCTGAAAAAATTGGTTATCCAATTATGCTAAAAAGCACAGCAGGCGGTGGCGGAATTGGCTTGACCCGTTGTGATGATGCAGAAGCACTTCAGGAGGCGTATGAAAGTGTAAAACGTCTGGGCGAGCAGTTCTTTAAGGATGCAGGGGTGTTTCTGGAACGCTTTATCGATAAAGCCCGTCATGTCGAAGTTCAGATTTTTGGAGATGGACAGGGACAGGTAGTGGCTTTGGGGGAACGCGATTGTTCATTACAGCGCCGTAATCAGAAGGTCGTGGAAGAAACACCAGCGGCACAGTTACCTGAAGCAACCCGTCAAAAATTGTATCAGGCGGCAGTTGAACTGGGCAAATCGGTGGAATATCGCAGTGCCGGTACGGTTGAGTTTATTTACGATGCAGCACGTGACGAGTTTTATTTCCTTGAAGTGAATACCCGTTTGCAGGTGGAGCATCCGGTGACTGAAATGGTGACCGGTTTAGACCTGATTGAATGCATGTTGAAAGTTGCAGCAGGTGATACTCTGGATTGGAAGCATCTAAGCAGTATTCAGCCTCAAGGTGCAGCGATTGAAGTACGCATCTATGCCGAAGATCCAGTTAAGAATTTCCAGCCGAGTCCAGGGATTTTGACCGATGTCTTTTTCCCGGAAAATGTCCGGGTTGATACCTGGGTGAGTACCGGAACTGAAATTTCCCAATACTTTGACCCGATGATTGCCAAGATTATTGTGCATGCTGAAAATCGTGATACTGCCATTCATACGCTTAAATCAGCTTTAGCTGAAACTCGCCTGAATGGTATTAGTACCAATCTGGATTATGTGCATACTGTTATTTCAGATCCACGTTTTGAACAGATGCAGATCTGGACACGCATGCTGGATGATTTCAAATATGTGCCGAATGTGATTGAGGTGATTCAGCCGGGTACACAAAGTTCGATTCAGGATTATCCGGGTCGTGTCGGGTATTGGGATATTGGTGTACCGCCTTCAGGCCCAATGGATGATTATGCCTTCCGGCTGGCCAATAAAATTGTTGGGAATGTCGAGGCCGCCGCCGGGTTTGAATTTACCCTGCAAGGTCCAATCCTCAAATTTCATGCAGAAAATATCATTGCTTTAACTGGCGCACCTTGTCCGGTAAGTCTGGATGATGAAGCAGTAAATTTCTGGCAGCCTATTCAGGTAAAAGCAGGCCAAACCCTAAAAATTGGACAGGTTGAATCTGGATGCCGGACCTACCTGGCTGTACGAAATGGTCTGAATGTGCCGGAATATCTGGGTAGCCGTTCTACCTTTGCTTTAGGTAATTTTGGTGGACATGCAGGCCGAGTGTTACGGGCTGGTGACATGATTAAGATGGTGAATCCTGAGCTGCCGGCCGATGGTCTACCTTTAGCGATTGCAGAACCTGAAGTTTTGGCAACAGATCTGATTCCAAGTTATGGCAAGGAATGGAAAATTGGTGTGCTCTATGGTCCGCATGGCGCTCCTGATTTCTTTAAAGCTGAATATATTAAGGAGTTTTTTGCATCAAGCTGGAAAGTGCATTTTAACTCGAACCGATTGGGTATCCGTTTAACCGGACCGACGCCAAGCTGGGCGCGTGAAAATGGCGGTGAAGCGGGTCTGCATCCATCCAATGTACATGACTGTGAATATGCCATTGGTGCGATTAACTTTACCGGTGATTTCCCCGTAATTCTTGCCAAAGATGGTCCGAGCCTGGGTGGCTTTGTCTGTCCGGTGACCATTGCCAAAGCTGAACTCTGGAAAATTGGTCAACTGAAAGCCGATGACACGATTAGCTTCTATCCAATTTCGGTAGAACAGGCCAATGCGCTGGAGCGGCAGCAAATTCAAACCCTCCAAAACTTTGCCAAGGCAGAGATGCCCTACGAGGCTGAAGTCGTGGCAGTTCAAGCAGAAAGTATTCTGGCATTGCGTGAAGCTACACCAGATGCACCAAAAGCTGTATATCGTCAGGCAGGTGACAGTTATATCTTGCTGGAATACGGTGATAACGTACTGGATTTGGCCCTACGCCTGCGCGTACACCGCTTGATGCAACTGATCCGTGAAGCTGATCTTGACGGTATCCTGGAATTATCACCTGGTGTGCGATCCTTGCAGATTAAATATGATGGTCTGCGTTTGAGCCAGCAGCAACTGATTCACTTCCTGCTTGGTCTTGAAGAACAGATGGGTGATTTACGTGACATTAAAATACCTTCAAGAATTATCCATTTACCCATGGCCTTTGAGGACCCAGCGACTCTGGGTGCGGTTGAGCGTTATCAGGAAAGTGTCTGTGCCAAGGCCCCATGGCTACCGAATAATGTCGATTTTATTCAGCGAATTAATGGTCTAAACACTCGTCAGCAAGTTAAAGACATTATTTTTGATGCCAATTATCTAGTTTTGGGGCTAGGAGATGTGTATCTGACTGCACCTTGTGCAGTGCCCATTGATCCGCGCCACCGTTTACTGAGTTCCAAATATAATCCGGCCCGTACTTTTACCGCTGAAGGTACAGTCGGGATTGGTGGCATGTATATGTGTATTTATGGCATGGACTCACCGGGTGGCTATCAGTTGATTGGCCGTACCGTACCGATCTGGAATAAGTTTAAAAAGAACAAGCAGTTTGGCGATCAGCAATGGTTCTTACGCTTTTTTGACCAGATTAAATATTATGAGGTCACTGAGGCCGAACTGGATCAGTTCCGTGCTGATTTCGCCCATGGTCTGGCAGAAATCAAAATTGAGGAATGCGAGTTTGACTTTGCAGCATATCAGGATTTCCTTGCTGCAGAACAGGACAGTATTGCTGCTTTTAAAGCGCAGCAGCAGGCTGCTTTTAGTGCCGAGGTAGAACGCTGGAAAGACGAGTTTGATGCACCTGTAGAAATAGAAGTGCTGCAGGATGACACCGATTACAGCCAGTATGTCCCTCTCAACGCCTCTATGACCGGCAATATCTGGAAGATTTTTGTAGAAGCGGGGCAGATTGTGAAAAAAGGCGACACGGTGGCCATCATTGAAGCCATGAAAATGGAACTGCCGGTCTATGCTGACGATGATGGTATCGTTAAAGCGATTATCTGCCGTTCTGGTCAGACCGTGCATAGTGGTGAGCCACTGGTCTATATGGAGTAATGGAGTGAGCCATGACTATTGTTCGCAATCCAAGTACTAAAGCGACCGGAAAAAGCTCAGACAATCTGTCTGAGCTGGTTCTCCAGAAAATTAAAAATGATATTTTTGACTTTAAACTGATGCCGGGAGAGCGGTTTACCGAATCGGAAATTGCTGAAAGCTATGCCGTCAGCCGTACACCTATTCAGCAAGCTTTGTATCGTTTGCAGCAGGAAGGCTATGTGGACGTTCAGTTTAGAAGTGCCTGGAAGGTCCGGCCACTAAACTTTAAAGCTTATGAAGAACTGTATGATCTGCGAATTTTGATGGAATGTTATGCAGTCGAACAACTGTGTCAGATGCCCAAAGACCAGTTGAAAGCTGCTCTAGAAATTTTGATTCAAACCTGGTGTATCAAACCAGAACAGTATGTCTATGACCTCAGGCAGTTATCTGCACAAGATGAAGCATTTCATTGTCATTTGGTATTTGCAGCCGGCAATGCAGAAATAGCAAAAATTCACAGTGAGATCAGCGAGAAAATTCGGATCATACGTCGTCTGGATTTTTCCAAGGATTATCGGGTTACAGCGACCTATGCCGAGCATCAACAAATTTTAAGGGGATTACTTGCACAAGATGCAGCGTTCTGTCTCTCTATATTAGATGCCCATATCAGGCACAGTCGTAATGAGGTGAAAAAAATTACGCTAGAAATGTTGTCGTGTTGTCCTGGGTAAGTTAGTCAGGATAAATTTATTTTTATAGCAAGATAAATATCAGACCTAACTCAAAATTGATAACCAATTCATAACCAGAAAAAACAAGAACCCGCTAGTGACATCTCAAATTGTTTTTTAAAGTAAGTCGAGGATGATAATAACAAGAGATAAAAATGCTTCATCAGCCTATTCAATTTTTACTTACGGGTGCTAGCTGTGCACTTCTCCTAACCATGACTGGATGTGCCATGCCTTCCAAGTCGCCTATCAATGACAGTTATGGTTCCCAGCCACATTTGCCCAAACCAAAATCAAGCTTGCTGCCTACGGTCAATATTGCACCTGCTAAAGGTTGGCCTGAAGGTAAAATGCCGACACCAGCGACAGGTTTAAAAGTTCAGGCCTTTGCCAAAGGACTGCGACATCCGCGCTGGCTATATGTATTGCCGAATGGTGATGTACTGGTGGCCGAAACCGATGCACCGCCTAAGCCCGATGATAGTAAAGGGATCAAAGGGAAAATCATGAAATGGGTAATGCAGCGTGCCGGGTCATCGCATCCTAGTGCCAACCGCATCAGTCTACTTCGGGATAGCAATGGAGATGGGGTGGCTGAACAAAAAACCGTATTTTTACAGAATCTCAATTCTCCATTTGGCATGGCGCTGGTCGGTAATATGTTGTATGTGGCGAATACTGATGCCCTGATACGTTTTCCTTATCAGAACGGTGTGACTCAAATTACAGCAGCCGGCACCAAGGTACTGGATTTACCGGCAGGTCGTTTAAATCATCACTGGACTAAAAATGCCCTTGCTAATCCTGCCGGCAGCAAACTCTATATCACGGTGGGTTCCAACAGCAATGTCGCTGAAAATGGCCTGGATCAAGAACAAGGCCGGGCACTGATCATGGAATTTGACATAGCTAGTGCTCAAGCACGACCTTTTGCTACCGGACTGCGTAATCCGAATGGTATGGATTGGCAACCCCAGAGTGGCGCACTCTGGACGGTGGTAAATGAACGTGATGAACTCGGCAATGATCTGGTTCCTGATTATCTGACCTCTGTCAAAGAGGGCGCTTTTTATGGATGGCCCTATAGTTATTATGGCCAACATGTAGATACACGGGTCAAACCGCAAAATCCTGCCCAGGTTGTGCGGGCAATTTCACCGGATTATGCATTGGGCAATCATACTGCATCATTGGGCTTGGCTTTCTATAGGGCAGATCTGATGCCTCAATATCGAAATGGGGCGCTGATTGGCCAGCATGGTTCATGGAACCGCAAACCGCATAGTGGCTATAAAGTGATTTTTGTTCCCTTTCAGAATGGGCAACCGATGGGCCCACCTCAAGATGTCTTGACTGGATTTTTAAGTGATCAGGGCGATGCATATGGGCGACCGGTCGGTGTGGCGGTAGATTCTTCAGGTGCCATTTTGGTTGCTGATGATGTCGGTGATGTGATTTGGCGAGTATCACCCTTGAGTACACTAGCTGCAGTAAGTAAATAAAGGTCTAGGGATTCAAGATTTTATTCAGATTTGAATCTATGGAAAGTAAAAGTTAAAGCAAAGACTGTTTCATTCAAACGTCAATATTTTGATTGAAAATATGCAAAGGTTAGCGGATTTGAAATAATTTTTAAGCTTCATTTAAGCTGGCTGAATTAGGCTTTCAGGATATTTTTACGCGGGATTACAGCATGTACAGAGATTCTGCTGATCCCATTAAAAATATCTAAATCTTAGTACCAGTTTTAAGTGCCTATAAAAACTGGATATAAAAATTTAAAACATGGCAAAAGAGGGTTTTAAAAATGAAATCAATTATTGCATTTATCTTCCCTTGGTCATTATTTATGACCCTTCATCGACCAGTCGAAGCGACAGTGTGCTTAATGCTTCAAATTTCGATTTTAGGCTGGATTCCTGCTGCAATCTGGGCGATGCATATTTTATATCGAGATAAAATTGCCTAAAAAATAGGGGAGTGAGTTACCAAAAACTTTTTCATCTTTATTTAACTTAAAGCAATTTAGATTTCTTTTTTTAATTTAAAAGAGTTCATTTTCATGCAAGATGATTATTACATCAATAAAATGAATCTGGAAGAATGTTCGAGAGAAAGACTATAAAATTAAAATAAGAGGAAATTCAGGAAAAATTATAATTATATTTTGAAAAAGAAATTGAAGTACTCCGAAGATGCCGCTGCATGTGTCGTTACCCTGAACCCGATGAGTTCAAGGAGGATGCGACGTATACTTGCTGGGTTTCCCATACGGAGATGGGCATACACTCTAAATATACAGAACACACCCATAAGTGTTAGTATCGGCAGGGGAATAGACCCGCTGGCGAACACCTCAGAGTTAAGTTAATTATAAACAATAATCCCGGTGTGGCAACTCTATGCTGTTCATGAACTGTAAACAGTTCGGTCGAATGTCCGAAGTTTAAACAGAATTCGAGATTATTCAGTCAGTTCTTCAACTTCTTCTAAAATAGTTTGTAACAAACGCTCGCAATGCGCATATTGTTGCAGTGATCTGTTCATATTCAAGACCTCCTGCATCAGCTCAAGTGCTACCATAATAATCAGCTTACTCGGTTCCATGCGTGGTGCTTTACGGCGAAATTCATCATATTTGTCATTCAATAACTGTGCCGCACGTTCTAATTCTTCCTGCTTGTCAGGAGTAGAGGCCAAACGGAAACTATGCCCCAATACTCTGAGATCAATTGCAATTTGTTCACTCATGATGAGGCTTCCTCAGTCGCTTCAGTCGGATGGGCCAGTTGTTGAATTTCCTGTGCATGATGATCCTGCGCAGTACCGAGAATCGCTAGACGTTGAATAATCGCTTCAACCTTGGCTTTGGCATTTTCATTTTTCTGGGTTAAGCGTTCAGATTCCTGAGTCAGACGCTGAATTTCCTGCTGAGCATGACGCTGTTCAAGGATCATCTTTTCCTTAACTATGCGCAGCTCATTGCGTTCAGCCAGAATTTCCTGAAAACGGTTTTTTAGGTCGGTACAGCTTTTTTCCAGACGGCCATAACGGTCTGCCAGTGCAGTTGCATCATTATTGAGCAGTTGAAATTGGGCACGAGAATCCGTCAATTGTTCTGTCAGATTTTCATTTTCTTGTTGTTTTTGCGCAATCACGCTATTTTTTTGTTCAATTTGCTGTTGATGTTGCATCATTGAAGAGTCTTGCTCTTCGCGCAAACTGGAATTTTCACTTTCAAGCCGTGCAAGTCGCGTTTTTAACACGCCGATCTGCACTTGTAGACGCTGTAATTCTTCTAACATATCGAGGTCGCACAGTGTTGCAAACAAAGGTAATATATAAGCAGTATAAAGATTGGATAAACGAATGCAAGACGATATTTCAGGTTGGACCGAATGGCACCGCAATTTTTCTTCAATTGAGGAAATTTCTAGCCCTAGCGAACTACATGGTTTGCTCACGGGCATTGTGTGTGTCACCCAGGCGCCAAGCAGTGAAGAGTGGTTACAGATTTTAGAAACACTGGATGTACCTGAACTGGATGCCGAAGCATTAGAGTTGTTGACGGGCGAAGCTGAAGATGTGTTCCATGCATTGTCTGAAGATGAGCTGGATTATTTACCTTTGCTGCCTGATGATGAGCATGTGCTTTCAGAACGCGTACAGGCTCTGGCGGACTGGTGTGCAGGCGTGGTCTTAGGTTTCGGACTGGCTTCAGGACATATCCGTCAGGATGAAGTTGAGCTGATTGAACATTTACAAGATGTAGCCGCAGTTGAATTTGAAGACTCAGACGATGATGCTGAAGGTGAAGAAAGCTATCAGGAATTGTACGAATTTGTGCGTCTGATTCCTGTCAGTCTGTCTTTAGGGCGTAAAAAGGTCGAAGTTGAAGAAACGCCACTCTTACAGCAATTTAGTCAAAAAAATCAGCCTAAAGTCGCTACTACAGAAGCGCAAAGTGTAGTCGAGATTTTCTCGCCTAAACGTCTAAGCTGATGAAATGCTGAGGTGAGTCATCACCTGCTTGAAATCAGGCATATATTTTGCTGTTTACAGTGAAATCTATAGTCTGATTTCAAGACTATATTCTAAATACAAGTATTGATCGATAAGAAGTAAGGTGTAATGAAGAAATTGACACAGGCAGTTTTTGAGGAGCGTCGCGCAATCCTCGCAGGGGAAATCGGTTTACGCAGTATCGCTATTATCGCGACCAGTCCGGTAGCTATGCGTAACCGTGATGCAGATTATAAATACCGTGCAGACAGTAGTTTCTTCTATTTAACCGGATTCGCGGAACCTGAAGCTGTGGCTGTGATTGAAACCTTTGACACTGAAGAAGAAGGCTATAGCTACAGTTTGTTCTGTCGTGAACGTAATCGGGAAATGGAAATCTGGAACGGCTACCGCGCGGGTATTGACGGGGCTATTCAGGATTATGATGCAGATGAAGCCTATGCGATTGATTTGCTGGATGAAGAAATCTTAGAAAAGTTACAAAATAAAGATCAGTTATTTTATCGCATTGGACAGCATGCAGAGTTTGATGCGCGTGTCGCCAAATGGATTGCGACTGCAAGTGGTGAAAGCCGTCGTGGGACTTCTGCGCCAGCGCAAGTCATTCAGCTGGATCGTATTGTCGATGAAATGCGTCTGCATAAAGATGCAAATGAAATTGAACTAATGCAGATTGCTTCCGATATTTCTGCTGATGCACATACTCAAGCGATGCTAGCAGTACGTCCGGGTATGATGGAATATGCGCTGGAAGCCGAGCTGAATTATGTCTTTGGCAAAAATGGCGGTGTTCCGGCTTATAACAGTATTGTCGGTGGCGGTGAAAATGCCTGCATCCTGCATTATGTAGAAAATGACAAAGAACTGAAAGATGGCGATTTAGTCCTGATTGATGCTGCAGCTGAATATCAGTTCTATGCTTCAGACATTACCCGTACCTTTCCGGTAAATGGTAAATTCAGTCCGGAACAGAAAGCCTTATATAACGTAGTACTGGATGCTCAAATCGCTGCGATCAATGCCGTGCAAATTGGTAACTCGTATAAAGAACCTCACAATGTTGCAGTGCTTATTTTGGTGCAGGGTTTGCTCGATCTTGGCTTGATGCAGGGTAATATCGACGAGATTATAGAAAAAGAAGCTTTTCGTCAGTTCTACATGCACGGTACGGGGCATTGGCTCGGTATGGATGTGCATGATGTCGGTGCTTATAAGGTTGATGGTGAATGGCGCTCGTATGAAGAGGGCATGGTCGTGACCGTTGAGCCGGGTCTCTACATCGCGCCTGATGATGAAACAGTGGATGCCAAATGGCGTGGAATTGGCATCCGAATTGAAGATGATGTGGTAGCCACTGCAAATGGCCCACTGGTTTTAACTGCGAAAGTTGTCAAAACGGTAGAAGAGATTGAAGCATTGATGGCGAAAGCGCGCGCTGCCTAATCCAAGAAAAATACAGAAAGCCGGTCGCGAGATCGGCTTTTTTTATGACATTTCTATGCCGTTTTAAACAAGAATTCCTAGCTATATCGTATCGATCAAAAAGTGATTTAGCTTACGTTTATATAGAACAAGTCAAATAAAGCTAATCTAAGTAAAATTTACAGCTTAAAAATTGACAGGAAGTCAACACAGAAAATCCGTTTTTAGCATCAAAGCTACATATTAAATGCGCTGAGATTCTCATACTTTCTCTGATCCTTAAATAGACTTAAATAACAGCAGGAGAACACTTATGAGATTAAATACGATTGACTGGATTGCTTATGCTTTAACAATCATTGGTGGCATCAATTGGGGTTTAATTGGTGCATTCGATTTTAATCTAGTCGCTGCGATCTTTGGTGATATGAGCGCCTTATCTCGAATTATTTATGTATTGGTTGGTTTGTCGGCATTGTACCTGATTTATACAGGAACGAAGTTGGGTAAAACAGTACACCATACAGATCATCATACCAATATTGTGCGTTAAGCTAATCCTCCTGAGCGAGTTTCTTACAAGATAGGGTTCATGTCTTCGAGTAGCTTGTCGAGAGGATAGAAATAGTGTAGAAGATAAAGAAACCTCGGTAGATTTCCGGGGTTTTTTTATATAGGTGTTTATACGTTATTAATAGAATCATTCTCAGATCTACAACAATGCCTAGCTAAAGATTGACGATCAATATCATACAAATAAGATTAGGTTGTACATGGTTGGATAAATTTGTTCTAAAAAATATCTGTTAGCTCAAAGATCGAGTTATATTTATACAACTCTCTCAAAATAAGAAAAGAATAGTGATTGTAAATGGGCCTCCTGCTACTGAAAGTGAATATCAGCTCATTTATAAATGGCTTGATTCACAATTTTATCATTCAGGATTTACCAACATCGGTATGTATTCAAAATTGTGCGAAGCGAGTAGATCGAGTTATACCAATTTGACTAAGTTTGCGATTGAATCGTATAAGTGCCAAATGAAATTACAATATTCCGTTTTTTAAGGCTGAGCTTAAAAAAGTGAATATGAATATTTCAGTTGCTGAATTAAAGACAAATCGGTTGGAGTTAAGAGCATATAACGTCGGAGATGAAATCTCATTATTCCAAGAATATTGTGGCGACATTGAAGTATCAAAATATTTACAACGGCTGGTGCATATAACAGTCAGTCAAACTCAACAGATGTTGCAGAAATGGGCGTTAAGCTATTGGCAACAACCGAGTCAAGGATTTTCATGGGTGATTGCTGAGCGAAAAAGTCATCTGGCAATCGGGTTATTAACGATCATTCAACAGCAAAATAACAGCTTTGAAATTCATTTCGGACTTGGTCCTCGATTTCAGGGGCAGGGCTATATGCTTGAGGCGATGAAAGCGGTGATTCAGTATTTCAGACAATATCTTACACTTAAATCACTGGATACTTTCTGCGATGCAGAACATATAAAGGCATACCAAGTGCTGTTAAAGACAGGGTTTGAAATCGTTGAACGGATCAATGCTTATACTCTATTGCCGAAGTTGGGTACTGAAAAGCGTGATGTCTTAGTTTTTCAATATAGGCTGGATCATCATGACGAAAACTAAATAAAACGAATCATTATAAAAATTTAAAGCCTTGAGGTAAGATAAAACCAGTATACGTTTTATGTAATTCGCCATAGATGCGAATAAACAGATAAGGAAGTAAGCATGCAACAAGAAGTCATCATTGTCGGTGGTGGGATGGTCGGCTTAAGCCTCGCACTGATGTTGGCGAAAATCAATATTGCAGTCAAACTGTTGGAAGCCATTAAATACCCAAATTATGATGATGAAAATCTTGCGCCATATCATTCCAGTTTTGATGCACGTAACAGTGCTTTGTCACGCCGTAGCGTACAAATCTATCAGGAGCTTGGACTTTGGAATGCCTTGCAAGAACATGCTACCCCAATTCTGGAAGTGAACATTACCGAACAGGGCAGTTTTGGTAAGGCCCGACTGAAAGCCGAGCAGGAAAAAGTCGAAAGCTTTGGTCAGGTCATTGAAAATGCATGGCTCGGTCGGGTGCTTCTCACTCAAGTCAAAAAAGAGCCATTGATTGAACTGATTGATGGTGTGCAGGTGACCTCACTGACCCAAGATGCAGCCTTTGCTTATATTCAAGCGCAGCGCGGTGAATCATCACTAAAATTACAGTCCAAACTGGTTATTGCCGCCGATGGACGCGATTCTTTCTGTCGTAAGGCTTTGGGAATTGGCGCTTCAGAACATGATTATGATCAGGTTGCGATTGTAACTACAGTGCAAACCTCAAAGCCACATGGTCATGTGGGCTTTGAGCGTTTCAGTCATCTGGGCCCTTTGGCACTTTTGCCCTTACCAGGCGAATATCGCCGTTCCGTGGTCTGGCCCGTGAAAAAAGGTACCGAAGGAGAATGGTTGGGGGATGAAAATGACCAGCATTTTCTGGATGCCTTGCAGGAAACGTATGGCGATCGTGCCGGAAAATTCCAGAAAACCGGAAAACGGTTCAGTTTTCCCTTATCTCAAGTGTTAGCTGAAAAGCAGGCTGTTGGTCGTGTAGTGCTCATGGGTAATGCAGCACATACGATTCATCCGGTCGCCGGGCAGGGTTTTAACCTGTGTATGCGGGATGCGCATGTATTGGTACGTTACCTGAAAGAACAGCAGGCACAAGGCGCAGACTTGGGTGATGCCGTGGTATTACAAGGTTATGAAAAATCCCGTCTTAATGACCAGCAGCGTGTGATCAAGTTTTGTGATTCAGTGGTACGTGGCTTTAGTAACCAGAATCCATTTTTAAAGCTGATGCGTAATACGGGTTTAATCGCTTTTGATACGATTCCTGGCATCAAGCCACTCGTTGCAAATTATGCCATGGGGTTAAAAGCATGAGCTTAAATCAAACTAACGAAATACTAGATGTTGTCATTGTTGGCGGTGGGCTGGTCGGTGGACTCACGGCACTATTGCTGGCCCAAGGTGGCGTACAGCCTACAGTTCTGGATGCAGCACCAATTCTGGATGCAGATAAAACCTTGAGTGTGGCGAATCCGCGTGTGCTGGCTTTAAGTCAAGCAACCATTCACCTGTTAAAAACGGTGGGTGTCTGGGAAAACCTGGCACGGCAGCAGCCTTATACCGGTATGCAGGTCTGGAATAAAAATGGCTATGGCGAAATTAATTTTGGCCAGCCTTCAGAAAAAACACCATCGGTAGAGCAGGCTTTAGGCTCGATGGTGGAACCAAGCATTCTGAATCTAGCCATTCAGCAAAAGATGCTGGAAGATGTTCAAGATTATAGGACACAGGTTAAAGTCAGCCGCGTTGAACGTGGCATCGGTGTGTGGATCATTCATCTGGCTGATGGTAGTCAGCTGAAAACCAAAATGGTCATTGGCGCAGATGGTGCAAACTCCTTTGTCCGTGAGCAAGCCTTTATTGATATTGATGTGCTGGATTACAAACAGGCCGGAATCAGTTGTGCGATTAAAACGGCTCAGCCACATCAGCACATGGCGCGTCAGATTTTTCTTGAAACCGGTCCCTTGGCTTTTTTACCTATGGCCAGCCTTAATCCGGAAGAGCAGGGGCTTTGGCAATCGATTGTCTGGACTTTGCCAGAGGATTATGCCGAAGAATATGCAGCGTTGTCAGATGCTGAATTTACTCAGCTATTGACTCGAGAAAGCCAGCATATGTTAGGTGGAGTCTTAGAGGCGACACCACGTGCCACTTTCCCCTTAAAAGCCCGCGCTGCCCCACAATATGTCCAAGATGGTTTAGCCCTCATTGGCGATGCCGCGCATGTGATTCATCCTTTAGCTGGACAAGGGGTGAATATTGGCTGTCTGGATGCTGCCGTGCTCTGTGATGTTTTGCTCCATGATCAGGCGCGTGGCGTATGGGCACATGAGCAGACCCTCAAACGCTATGAACATCGCCGTAAAGGTCAGAACGATGCCATGATGCATAGCATGTCAGCGATTGGCTGGATGGAAACCACATTATTCTTCCCGATGGTTTGGGCACGCAATTTCGGCCTGAAACAGGTAGAAAATCAGCCCATGTTGAAAGATGCATTTATGGCGCAGGCCAACGGTCTGGGTTTACTTAAAGACACACGTTACGCAGCTTAAGACAGAAATGTAAATTTTTTAAACAAACACCAATAAAGAGTAACGATTTTGTTTAAAAAAGATACGATTTTTTGATGTTTGGTACTAGGCGAAGCCCAAAGAGATTGCTAAATTTCACTTAATTCGACACCTGGCTTGGAATACCAAGCAAGCGCCATTTTTGGGGAGATGCAAATGACAGACATGAATGATTATGATGACGACGTTGAAGATTCAATCGTTGACGATGATGAAGCAAAAGCAGCTGAAAAAGGCGCAGCAGATAGTACAGAGGTCGTGAATGATACCGATCTTGCAGAAGCCGAAACCTTGACCGTCACTGCAAAGTTAAAGAAACGTCAGGCACTTGAAGACGAAATCGCGGCTTTCCTGGCCAATGGTGGTCGTATTGTTGAAGTCCCAGCAGATGAATCAGTAGCCAAAGAATAAGTTATTGATTAACTTACCTCTTATAAAAAACACCACATCAATTGTGGTGTTTTTTTTGCAAATTAAAACGAGATAGAAATATCCAGAGCAATTAGTCGTTTGCCGAAGTCAGTTCTAAAGCACGTTGATAAGCGATTTTCTTTTTAATACCCGTTAAATCTGCAGCCAGTTGTGATGCTGCTTTAACGGATAGATCCTGTAATAAGCGATTTAATAATTTATCCAGTTTTTCCTGATCCAGATCTTTTTCTTCGGTGGCACCGCCAATCACCAAAACAATTTCGCCTTTTTGCTGATTGTGATCATTGCTAATGAATTCCACCAATTCACCCAAGGTCATTTTCTTGATAGTTTCAAAAGTCTTGGTAATTTCACGCGCAAAACCGACCGGGCGATCTGCTCCGAAAACGCTGGCCATATCTTTAACGGACTCCAGAATCCGGTGCGGTGCTTCATAGAAAATTAAAGTCTGGGTTTCATTTTTCAGTTTTTCCAGATTCAGCAGGCGCTGACTTTGTCTGGATGGCAGAAAACCCTCAAAACTGAAACGGTCACTTGGCAAGCCCACTGCACTTAAAGCTGCAATCGCAGCACAAGCACCAGGTACAGGAATCACGCGAATATTATGCGCTTGTGCAGCACGGACAAATTTAAAACCAGGGTCGCTGATCAGGGGAGTACCAGCATCACTGATCAGGGCCATATCTTCGCCATTGAGTAGGCGCTGGATCAACTGATCAATCTTGTTGCTTTCATTATGCTCATGACAGGCGGTCAGAGGTGTTTGAATATTAAAGTGTTTAAGCAACTGTGCTGAAGTTCGTGTATCCTCAGCAGCAATAAGACTCACCGACTTCAACACCTGAATTGCACGATAACTAATATCATCTAAGTGCCCGATTGGAGTCGCAACAACAAATAACTGAGCACTCATAGGTTTCTCCATGTGGAATAAATTGAATAATAAAAAATGGAAGATTAAAAATAAAATATTGGGCTTGTGTTTAGTCAGCTACATCAGCAGCGTACAAGCAGAAGTGCTGATCATTCTACCCGAATCCGGGCCTTTGGCGCGAGCTGCATCGAGTATCAGACAGGGATTTCTCAGCGCCTATGCGTCTTCCGGGCAGAAAGTTCCATTGAAATGGGTCAATTCCCATCAGAAAAATATTGCCCAGCTACTGAAACAGCATGTCAATAAAAAGACCAAAATGGTGGTGGGTCCATTGGCACGTAGCGATGTGGAACAACTACTCAAGAGCAAACCCAAAGTACGTACCCTCAGCCTGAATGATGTAGCAGGGTCATCACCCCAAGTCTGGCAATTCAGCCTGTCCAAAAAAGAAGATGCCGCTGCCTTAAAGACCTTATTGCACAAAGATGGCATTCAACAGCTGCTGATTTTACGCGAGCCGGGCAGTGAAGCCGAGCATGAGTTGTTACTGATGTCCTTGCTCAGCCAGAGTGATCTGAATTTTAAAATCGTGAACAAGGCGCCCATTTTTTTAATGCCGAAGCAGGGGCTGTTATTCCTCGGCAATGCAGAAGGGCTGGCTGCCATACCTGAAATAAGCCGTAAACGGATATATACCGTAGCCAATGCGATTAGCGAGCAGCACAAGTTGCCACAAGGGATCAAGTTCTGTGATGTACCTGTGCTTTATCTGGCTGACTGGCCGGATGTTCTACAGGCCTATGCCAAAGAGCCGGTGGATATGTCCTATCAGCGCCTGATTGCCTTCGGTGGCGATGCCTGGCAGATCACCCAGCAGTACCTGTCACAACCGCATTTGCAGCATATTGAATTTCAGGGTAGAACTGGGCGAATTGAAATCACGGACCACAGTATTCAGCGTAGTCCACAATGTTTCCAGTACACTGGCACAGGTGTCAAGCTACTATGAGCGAAAGAGCAATGCTGCGACAGCAATTAGGTGCATGGGCGGAGCAGCAAGCGGCTCAACTGATGCAGAACCATGGATTTCAGTTCCTGACCGCCAATTATCACAGTCGCTATGGCGAGCTGGATCTGATTCTGGTGCGTGATCAGGAACTGGTCTTTGTGGAAGTCAAAGCACGTGCGCAAACCCGATATGCGCAAGCGATCGAGTCGATTTCCAGAGCAAAACAGGTAAAGATGCTCAAGACGGCAATGTGCTTTATTCAGAAAAATCCACAATTTGCACACTATTACTATCGTTTTGACGTGATTTGTTTTGATTTTAAACAGCAATTTGCAAAAACCATACAGCATGACTTTTCGCAATACCCTTATGATCTGGAATGGATTGAAAATGCTTTTACTTTTGATCAAGAGTTTATTAACCTTTGAACAAAATAAGGTCTAAAGATGCTTATATTTGCTTCAAGATCATTGTAAAGTTCAAGCAGAATTGACATGATCTGAGCTTGAAAACAGATTATTAGATTGAAAAAGACGTAATAAAATGAAGGAGTCTTGCTGAGTGGTTAAGCGTATTGCAATAACAATGCTGTGTGTCGCAAGTTTATCAGGTTGTGCAAGTTTTATTTCCAGCGGCACAGGTACGGCTCCTGTCGGAACTGAAAGTGGGGCGCGTACCTTGGGGCAGGTATTTATTGATTCCTCAATTGTCCGTACTGCAAAAATTAATCTTTATAAATTGGATTCGCGCTTTAAGCAGGCCCGGGTCAATATTGAAAGTTTTCATGGCAATGTCTTATTGACCGGTCAGGTGCCGGATGCCCATTTAAAGCAACTGGCTGAAGACAATGTCAAATCCATGAGTGATGTCAAAGCGGTACATAATTTTATTACTGTAGGCAATCAGATCAGCTATAGCACCATCATGCAGGATACTGCAGTGACTGCAAATACCCGTGGCTTGATCATGAAAGCGACTGTGGTGGCGGATAGCAAGGTGCATGTGCATACTGAAGATGGCGTATTGTATGTAATGGGGCGTTTAAATGGTGCCGAGATTGCTGACCTGAATCAGGTGCTACAACAGGTGGGTAATGTCACCAAAATTGTGACCTTGATCGATAATGTTGAGCAATCCTCAAGTCTGGCCAATCAGAATTTTGCCGCACCGGCATATGCGCAGCCGGGTATTGAACAGACGCCGGTTGCCATTGATCCTGATACGGTTGAACCGACCTATGAACCATAAGGTCGGCCAGTTTAAAACCCAGCTCTCACAGCGTATTTTGCAGTTTCAACAGCACTATCAAGATTTCCGGTTATACGATTTTGGCAGTTATGCTTTAAATCGTTTAACCCCGAAACAGGGTTATACGGTCGAAACCCAATTGGCCTATGGCCTGAAATCCCGGCAACGCTTTGACCTGTTTCGGAGTCAGCAGCCTTTGCTCCATCGTCCCCTGATTGTTTTTGTGCATGGCGGTGCCTGGTTACATGGCGATAAAAAGGATTATCAGTTTATTGGCGAGGCTTTTGCCAAAGAAGGTTATGACGTGGTGGTAATGAATTATCATCTGGCACCACAACATATTTTCCCAACTTATATTCATGATCTGCATTTGTTACTGAATCATTTGCAGCAGTCGGCTAAGCACTTGCAGATCTGTGCTGATAATCTGGTCCTGATGGGACATTCTGCCGGGGCCTTTAATGTCATGTCTGCCTTGTACCATCCGCAATCTGCCAGTATTGACCACGGTCAAATTCGGGCGATTATTGGTCTGGCGGGGCCTTATCATTTTGATTACAAAAATGATCCGATCTGTGCCGATGCATTTGATCAGGCGGTGCCTTATCAGCAGGTGATGCCTTATTATTTTGTTAAAAATAGCTCAATCCGGCATTATCTGTTTATTGCCGAAAAAGACAAGATTGTTGGGCATTTCAATAGCCAGGATTTGGACCGTGTACTGAAAGAGAAGGGCAATCATAGCCATCTGATTCAAATTCCGAAACTTGGTCATATTACCATTGTGGGTTCACTCTCCAGTTTGTTTAGCCGGTTTTTCCAGACCAAGGCACAGGTGCTTTGGGCGCTCGAAGATGCATTTAAATCCTGAGCTGATAGCTGGATAACCCTGTAGCAACACATAAAAAAGAACCCAGGGCGATTATCCACTGGATTCTTTTTTAAGCCGTTGAGCTAAATCTTTCGAGTGCAGATTTATAGCCAGGTCTTGGTGTCGTCTGCGACTGCCGTACCTTGAGTGACATGCATGATCATGGCATGGGCAATACTGCCTTTAAACGGAATTTCCGGCAGCTGATCGAATTTAAAGAATTGCGCATCGCTAATTTCTTCTTCCTGCAGCTGTAGCTCACCGCCAGCATATTCTGCCTTGAAGGCAATCATCAGATTGCTTGGGAAAGGCCAGGGCTGGCTGGCCAGATACTGAATATTCTTGAGTTGTAAGCCAACTTCTTCTAGCGTTTCACGACGTACTGCATCTTCCAGCGTTTCACCCACTTCGACAAAGCCGGCAATCAGTCCATACATCTGGCTTTTAGTATTACGTGCATTTTTGGCCAGCAGAATCTCGTCTTTGCCTCGGGTAATGACGGTAATAACGCAAGGCTGTACCCGTGGATATTGCCGGTAGTTGCAGGATGGGCAGATCATGGCATATTCAACAGCATGCGCTTCAGTCGCTGTACCGCAATGACTACAGAACTTATGGTTACGACGCCATTCTAAAAGTTGTACTGCGCGGCTGGCCTGTTCGAATTGCTGGGTATTCCAGAACTGTAACAGCTGACGGATGGGAACTAGTTGCAAGCCTGCAGGAATCGGCTCATCGGGAAGAAGATCACGGGCAATCACCTGATCACCCGTGTGGAGTAGCAAATCACTTGCTAAGGCTTCAACCCGTGGAAGTTGAAAGTGTTGATCGACCAGCAGTTGCTGTTGTTGAAAAATATAAGCAAGTGATAATTTGGACATTAGGCAACTATTTTGAGTTTCTCACTACTGTCCAATGCTACCTGAAACATCGCCTGTAATACAGGCTGTTTGTTCTTTAAGTTATCAATCATCATGTCGGCACTGGCCAGGGTGTCTAAAGCACGATGAATTTCTTCCGGATTTAATGCAATCGACAGATCAATACGGTTTTTGATGAATTCTGCAGTGGTCGTGAATGCAGTACGAACATGTTCCGCATTCAGGAATAGCATCGCGCCGCCGATTTCACAAAACTGTACCGGAACAGGTTCAAGGGCTGTCAAGTCATGATCTTGCAGGTAATTGCTGAGAATCTGGTTGGAAAGCTCAATTAGAGCCTTAGTTTCAGTGAGTAAAGCAGCGTGTGCTTCATCCAGACGGTCCAGAGAAATATTCATGTTGTTGACACGCAGCTGCAAGCGGCTCGAAGTATGATGACGTTCCAGTACGCCAATCGAGTTCATCGCAGACAGAATGACATTCATTAACTGCTGGGCAAAGCTGGCATCCTGCATCATCTCCGGTTGGTTCAGTGAAGCAGCCTGACGGGTCAGGTCATGATAGGCTTCATTCAGGTTCAATACCTTGAAGATATTCGCCAGATTATTCAGTTGTGCCTGCAATTCCTGAGTCTTTTCAGGCGTCATATTCTGATAATTGAACTCGATATCATTACGAATTTGCGCCATTTCCGTGGTCACCAATTCGCTGATGGTATGCATGGTTTCAAAGTCTGGACCATACAGATGGCGACTGAAGACCTGTAATTGCATATCGGTCAGTAGGTCATCGCCCACATTGAGCTGGCTACGGATAGATTGCGCAGTTTCATCTTCCTGACTGATACACAGGCTAAGAATATTAGCTAAATCTGACAACGAAGCCTTGAAGCTGTCTGCTGAGCTAAAATATTGTGCCATGTTGCGTTCAATGCTCACCAGTGTGCGTAGACGTGGTTCATTAATCAGCAGGTGCTCAATATTGTTCAACGCGACATAGACCAGATTCCAGTACTGCTTGCTGTCATGTTGCTCTGCAAGTCCAGCCAGATAAGCCCCCACCAGTTTGATGGCTTGCAGATCCAGTTCACTTTCTTCCTGATTGATCAGCTTGTTTAGTGACAGCTTATACAGGCGGTGTACATATTGGGATTTTTCCAGGCTTGGTGCCTGTGGCAGCGCAAAATCAGGAGTGACGCAATCCAATAAACCTTCTACATGCTGGCCTTCAGTCGTCAGCGGTTTACCCAAAGCCAGTTCTAGGCGGTTCAGGGTATCCAGCAAAAACTGTGGAATTTTTACTTCACGCAGACAGATAAATTCGATATAGCGTTTCAGCATGGTGGTGCCTTCACTCAAGGCAATCACTTCTTGAGTATTGACCTGCGCCGGATTCCCCATAATCTTGCGCATCAGTTCTGCTGAATATTGAGCGACTTTTGCCAGACTGGACATGTCGATGAGTGCCAGAACTTGGGCGCATTGTTCGAACTGATTTAATGCATCATCAATACCAAAAGGTAAAGTCTGGTCTTCTACCAAGGTGCTTACTGCTGATTCGACTAACTTGATCGAGTTATCAACCTCATTTTTTATTATCAGTAAAGCTGTTGGATCAAAATGTATAGAGGTTTGGTAAGACATGATCTGCACCTTTCCTGGAGTATTATCTATATATGAGCCCCGCTTTAAACTACGGGGCCTCTTTGTATTTACTATAACTGAAGAACAATAGTTTTAAACCTAAAGTATCCCCGGAAATGTAGATTTTATTTCGCGAAAAGGCAAGCAGTTCCATGTTTTTCTTCGAATTGTTTGACCCAATTCTCATGTTCCTGTAATTCCTGTTCTGACGGAAGAATCACCGGCAATTCAATTTCAACTCTGGCCATCCCTGAGCGGCCGTTCTGGTCTTCAGACTGAGACAGGGCATCGATATCAAAAGACACCTGTCCACCGGTCATGGCCAGATAAACATCGGACAGGATTTCCGCATCGAGCAAGGCACCGTGGAAAGTACGGTCGCGTTGTGGAATCTCGTAACGGCGCACTAAGGCATCCAGCGAGTTTTTCTGCCCTGGATGCTTGGACTTGGCCAGTGCCAGGGTATCGGTGACGTCACAGACCTCGGAGAGCGCTTTAAAACCTGCGCGTTTGAATTCCATATCCAGGAAGTTCATATCGAAGGTCGCGTTATGCGCAATAATTTCCGCGTCGTGTAAATAGTCAAACAGCACTTGAGAAATTTCTTCAAACAGCGGTTTGTCTTGCAGGAATTCGTCGGTGATGCCGTGGACATTGACAGAATCACCGACCGGTGTTTTCGGATTGATATAAATATGAATCGAGCTGCCGGTCAGTTTACGGTTAATCATTTCCAGCGCGCCGACTTCAATAATCCGGTCACCATCCTGATAATAAAAACCGGTAGTTTCAGTATCCAGAATCAGTTGTCGTGGGCCATGCAGCTGGAGCTTTGCTGGTGTAATGACAATTTGCGGATGTAGCTCAGTCGAGGTAGATGCTTCTAAAGATGAAGCATCTTTATTGCTGTCCGTTGCTAAAACTTCAGTCTGGGTAATTTCTTCAACAGTCACTTCGATGATTTCTTCCGGTAGATCTTCCAGCTCTTCTTCACTATCGGCCAGATCAAGACCAAATGGATCGTCTAGCAACCAGTCGGGTTCAGATTTTTTTTTATCTTCAGACATTGAAGGGCTTTGCTTGGATTTTTTCAGGGTTTCATCAGCACCCAGATTGGCCAACTGATCGGCCATTTCATTGCCCGGATGTCCAGCATGACTTTTGACCCAGTGCCATTCGATGTCACGTCCCTGACAGACTTCATCGAGTTTTTGCCACAGATCCGGATTTTTGACGTCTTTCCAGTTTTTCTTTTTCCAGCCGTGAATCCATTCGGTAATGCCTTGTTTGACGTACTTAGAATCGGTATAGATCACCAGTTTGTCTTGCTTGTCACAAAACAGAATCCCTTCAATCGCAGCCGTCAGTTCCATACGGTTATTGGTAGTATGATCTTCACCACCATAGATTTTGTGTTCTTGTTGGCCATTAACAATGTACGCACCCCAACCGCCTAAACCCGGGTTGCCGCGGCAGGCGCCATCAACATAAAGTGTGATAGTGTGTGACATAGATTAAATCCGATCAAAATAGAACAAGCTGGAAGGCTTATTGTATAGCGCAAATGCAGTCGATCAATCTATATGTCCGGGATTTTTTAATTTCTTGTAACATTTAACGTGAAATCGCGGTAAATTATTGGCTTGAGTCTTCGACATGCTTCACTACAATGGCATATCTAAAAAATAAATTTATATACGAGTTGTTTGGATTTCTTTATGTATAAACCAACCGCAATTTTGTGGCAGCCGACATTACCTACATTTTTAAAATATTCTGTACTGGGAACTGCGCTTGCTTCTCTAGGACTGACGGGCTGTTCAGCTACACAAAGTGCGACCCAAACAGCGTCAAGCAAGCAGGTTGGATCACAATATCTGGATGCTAGCAGTCTGGATGGACTCGAAGATTTACTCTCTGCAACAGATATGCGTGCAGTCGAAGGCGACCGTTTACAGATTCTGAAACATGGTGATGTCTGGAAACGTATGACTGTGGGTTTCAAGATGGACTTAAGTGTCTGGAATCCGCGGATTGATGCGCAGCGTGGCTGGTTTATTTCACGTCAGCCTTATCTGGATCGCTTAAGTGCGCGTGCATCACGTTATTTATATTACACAGTAAAAGAAGCAGAACGCCGTGGCATGCCAACCGAGTTGGCACTGTTACCAATTATCGAAAGTTCTTATGACCCGGCTGCGACCAGTAGTGCGGCGGCGGCAGGTTTATGGCAGTTTATTCCAAGTACCGGCCGCATTTATGGTTTAAAGCAGACTTCTTTATACGATGGTCGTCGTGATGTAGTGGAATCGACCCGTGCAGCCTATGAGTTTTTGGGCAGTCTGTATAACCAGTTTGGTTCTTGGGAATTGGCGCTCGCTTCCTATAATGCAGGCCCAGGCCGTATCCAGCAGGCGATTAACCGTAACAAAGCTGCAGGTCTGCCTACCGATTATTGGTCATTGAAATTGCCACAAGAAACTATGAGCTATGTGCCACGTTTTCTGGCAGTTGCACAGATTATTAAAAATCCAGGCAGTTATGGGGTGAGTTTGCCACCGATTGCCAACCGTCCGCATTTCCGTGAAGTGCCAGTGGGCGTTGCCAGTTTAAATGAAATTGCAGCCATCACTGGTCTAAGCCGTGCAGAACTGTATCAATTAAACCCGGGTCATCGTGGTGATCATATTGATCCTGCAAGTCCGCGCCGTATTCTGATTCCAGCTGACCTAAGTCCTTCAGTCGATGAGAAGCTGAAAAAATTATCCGGCTCAGGCGGTTTATGGGCGAGTAACACGAGCAGCCTGCCGCGAAATACGACGACAGTGGTGCCCACCAGAGCAGCACCGCCAGAATTAAATACGAAAACGATTACGCCTTCTAAACAGACTCCGCCAGCGGTTGTTAGTAATCAGCCTGCAACGACCGTTGCTAAAACAACGACTCCGGCTAAAGCTGCAAGTACGCCACCTGTCGTCACAGCAGCGGTAAGTACCGCGACAACGGCCAATACTGTAACGAAGACTACGAAAAAGATTTCGACGCCTAAAGGCTCATCTGCCTTGGCCAGTTTTGCGGCACAAAGTGATTTGCCGATTCCAAGTGCGCCGCGTATTCCGGTAGCTGTAACACCTGCAGCGCCAGCGAAACAGATTCAGGTCGAACCACCGATTTCGGCAGCTGAGCGTCAGCAAGTTGAGCAGGCGGTCATCGCACAGGATATTCAGAAAACTGTAGATGAAATTCTGCAGCCTGTCGCAACACCGGCAGAACAGGCCCAAGTGGTTGAAGAGCTGAAAGCATTGGCGCCGGCTGGCACAGAAATTGTTGATCCTTATGATGGTAAAATCAAGCTGACTGCCATTCAAACCAGCCTGTCTGTGGCTGAGCAGCAAGGTAAAGAACTGACAAAAGGCTTCTCTTATCCAAAAGAAGTTGCTGACAATACCACTGCGAATTCGGTTGAAGCCCAGCTGAATCAGGGCAAAAATTACGTCAAGACTGATTCTGAAGTGGTGGTGGTTGCTCCAAAAGGCAAACGCAGTACCTATAAGGTGTTACCAGGTGATAATCTGGCAATGATTGCGGCTAAAAATGGCGTGAACTGGCGTGATGTGGCGAAATGGAACCAGATTGATCCAAATTCTCCGCTGTATGTGGGTACCACCATTTATCTGTATGATGCCAAACCGGTACAGGAAGCCAGCAAAGCCAAAGAAAAGCCGGAAACTTATGTGGTTCAGGCCAATGACTCTCTGACTAGCGTAGCGAATCAGTTTGGTTTTAGCGTGAAACAACTGGCTGATTTTAATGGACTGAGTACCAATAGCGGTCTGTTTGTTGGGCAAAAGCTGTCACTGAAAGAAACGGTTGCCTCTAAATCTAAAGCTGAAGAGATTAAAAAAGCTGAAACTGCCAAGGTTCAGACCAAATCTTATACGGTGAAACGCGGTGAATATCTGAAACTGATTGCCGATCGTTACGGGCTTTCAAATACCGAACTGGCATCATTAACGTCGGGTCTGACTGCCGGTAGCAGTCTGATGGTGGGACAGAAAATCAATGTACCACTTCAGGAAGTTGAAGGGCTAACGGCATCTAGCCAGAAAACTGAGCAGAAGTTTGAAAATGTCAAAGTCGATCAGACTGCGACTGAAAACTATCAGGTCAAACGCGGTGAAACCCTGTATAGCATTGCCAGTCAAAGCAAGCTGAGTCTTTCTGAACTGGCTGCACTGAATGGGTTGTCTGCCAATAGTGGTTTACGTATAGGTCAGACCATCAAGATTCCAGCCGGCAGTCAAATCCCTGAAACCTATACGGTTCAATCGGGTGATACGCTGACCGGTATTGCCGCAAGATATAATTTGTCAATGGACCAGGTGGCGAGCCTGAATGGCATGTCACGTAATGCAGGTTTGCGAGTGGGGCAGCGTCTGAAACTGAGTGGTGACGTGACAGAACCGGTAAGTGAAGTGGTCGCGGAAACTGCGGTCAAGAATACAAAATCGGATTCGCATGTGGTGAAGTCAGGGGAAACCTTAAGCTCTATTGCACGTCAGTATCATTTACAACTGCAATATCTGGCAGATTTGAACGGCCTGAATACCAATAGCACAGTGCGTATTGGTCAGCGTTTAAAAATTGAGGGTGACTTTCCGGCAGATAAAAAAGTTGAAGGCGTGAAAGTGGCAGCTAAGCCTGTAGCTTCTAAGGCAACTGAATCCTATACGGTAAAATCCGGTGAATCCCTGAATGCAATTGCCAGCCGCTTGGGCATGAGCGTGACCGACCTTGCTCAGTTAAATAATCTGAGTCCACGTGCAGGATTACGTGTCAGTCAAACTATTCAGATTCCAAAACTGGTGACGGATTATAAAGTCAAACGTGGTGATACCTTAATCGGTCTGGCCTCACGTTATGGTCTGAACAGCAATGAACTGGCGGAAATGAATGATCTCAAACCGAATACACAATTGCGTATTGGTGATGTGATTAAAGTGCCGAATTAATGAATGGATCATGAGATTCGCTCATTTATTTAAAACTTTCAGGTTGATCTGGCTAGCCCTACTGCTCGTGAGTAGCAGTTGGGCAGCCCTGATCACGACCCCATATATTGCACTACATAGTCAGCCGAAATATGCTCAGGCCAAATCCCTACCTTATGCCAATCCGCAAGCACCGAAAGGCGGTACGCTGATTCTGGCAGCTGATGGCAGTTTCGATAATTTGAACAGCATGAATGGCAAGGGCAATGTCACTGAAGGGGGCAACTATATTTTTGACAGTTTGCTGTCCAAGTCACTGGATGAGCCCGGTGTGTACTATCCCTTGCTGGCGGAAAAAGTCAGTTTTGACCCCAAGAAAACCGCCTTTATTATTTTTCATTTAAATCCGAAAGCACGGTTTAGTAATGGCCAGCCGGTAACTGCACAAGATGTCAAATACAGTTTTGAGTTGTTTCAGACCCAGTCCAATTTTGGCCTGCAGATGTATCTGGCTGATTTAAACCGGCTGGAAGTCCTGTCACCTTTACAGGTCAAAATGCATTTTAAATCCGGACATAATCCGGAAATGGCGATGATTGTCGCGCAGATGCCCATTTATTCTAAACAGGAATGGCAAAAGCGTAATTTTAAAGAATTGACGCTGAAACCGATGCTGGGTTCAGGGCCTTATGTCATTGAACACATAGATGCTGGACGTAGTATTAGCTACAAACGTAATCCCGGATACTGGGGAAAAGACTTGATGGTCAACCGCGGGCGTTATAATTTTGACCGGATCAAGTATCGTTATTATCGTAGTCCTGAAATCAAGTTCGAAGCTTTCAAGTCGGGCCAATTTACCTTGCATGAGGAAAAACAGGTCAACCGCTGGGTGAAAGACTACCAGTTTCCTGCCGTTCGGCAAGGACAGGTGCAGCGTTACCGCTTTCAGCATCACAACCCGATTCCGACCCAGAGTCTGATATTCAATACCCGCCGTCAGCCTTTTGCCGATATCCGTTTCCGCCAAGCCTTGAGTTTTGCCTATGACTTTGAATGGCTGAATAAAGCCATGTTCTATGGTGAATATCAGCGCCTGAACAGCTTTTTTTCCAATAGCGAGCTTGCATCTCATGGACGGCCAGGCATTCAAGAACTACACATTTTAAAACCCCATTTAAAGCAGCTTGATCCGGTTCAACGTCAGGCTGTACTGCAGGACTGGAAATATCCTCAGTCAGATGCCTCCGGTTTTAACCGGAACAATCTGTTAAAAGCCCGTCAATTGCTATTAAAGGCAGGCTATCGTTATCAACAGGGGAAGTTGGTCAATGCTGCGGGTCAACCGGTACAGATTGAGTTCCTGTTGCATCAGGCGGAGCAACAGCGTGATCTGATGCCATATCTACGTCATTTAAAACGCTTGGGCATTCAGGCCAGCATTCGTATGGTAGAAACCGCGCAATATTATGAACGGCTGCGGAATTATCAGTTTGATATGATTGTTGATACCATGCCGCAATCCCTGACACCGGGGCAGGAGCAGAAACAGTTCTGGGGCAGTCAGGCCGCAGCGCAGTCAGGTAATTATAATTATGCCGGTATTCGAAATCCGGCCATTGATGGAGTCATTCAGCAGGTGACTCAAGCTCAAAACCGTGAACAGCTGGTGAATAGTACCCGAGCATTAGACCGTTTACTGCGAGCAGGCTATTATCATATTCTGACTTATGGTACGGGCGAATACTGGTATGCTTACTGGAATATGTATCAGCAGCCGCAACGAAAACCTAAACTCTCCGCCGGGATTGATTACTGGTGGGTCGATGCGGCAAAGGCCAGACATGTGGCTGATTATTTCAAACAGCGTTAAGCTCCAAGCCTATCAGGGAGTGCCATGAGCACTTATATTCTCAAACGTCTGTTGCTGATGATTCCAACCTTGCTGATCATTTTGCTGATCAATTTCATGGTGATCCAGCTGGCACCCGGTGGTCCGGTGGAGCAGGCGATTTATCAGGCGCAACAGGTCAATGGTTTGGCGCATACCGGATTGCAGTATCAGGGAAAGCAAGGCCTCACACCGGAGATGCTTGAGCAGATTAATATCCAGTACGGCTTTGACCAGCCGCTGCATATTCGCTTTTGGGAAATGCTAACGCGTTATGCGCAGTTTGATCTGGGGCAGAGTTTTTTCAAAGACAAACCTGTGACTGAACTCATCTGGGAAAAATTGCCAGTATCGCTTTCTTTAGGCCTGTGGAGTACCTTGCTGATTTATCTGGTCTCCATTCCTTTAGGGATTAGAAAAGCCCGAAAACATGGCAGTCTGTTTGATCAGACTACCTCTCTAGTGTTGGCAGTAGGCTATGCCATTCCAGCCTTTATTTTTGCCATTTTACTCATCATATTTTTTGCTGGTGGGTCTTATCTGCACTGGTTTCCCTTGCAGGGAATTCGCTCTGAAAATTTTGCTGAACTCTCATTCTTTGCGAAAATTCAGGATTATTTCTGGCATATGGCCTTGCCGCTGTTGGCCATGGTGCTTGGCGGATTTGCCAGTTTGACCTATCTGGTCAAATTTTCCTTTGTAGAAGAGCTGACTAAGCAATATGTCTTGGCTGCGCGGGCCAAAGGTTTAACTGAACATGCAGTGCTGTATCGGCATGTATTCCGGAATGCCATTTTAGTGCTTATCGCAGGTTTGCCTGAAGTTCTGATCGGGGTGTTTTTTGTGGGAAACCTGTTTATCGAGATTATCTTTAATCTGGATGGCTTGGGTGTTTTAGGCTTTGAGGCGATTATTCAGCGTGACTATCCGGTGATTTTTGGTACTTTGTTTATTTTTACTTTGCTCGGCCTGATACTGCGTTTACTCAGTGATTTGCTGTATCAACTGATTGATCCACGGATTCATTTCAGTTCACGTCGAGGATCACAATAATGTCTTCCTTGATGCAAGCACGCTGGCAACGTTTTAAGCAGCATACGCTGGGCTTTAGCTGCTTTATTATTTTCAGTGCTATTTTCATCATTTCCTTGGGTGCAGAACTGATTGCTAACGATAAGCCCTTACTGGTGAAATATGATCATGCTTTTTATCTGCCCATCCTGAAATCCTATCCGGAAACCAAGTTTGGCGGAGTATTTGAGACAGAAGCAGAATATAAAGATCCGGCTGTGCAGCAACTGATTGCAGAAAAAGGCTGGGCGATCTGGCCCATCATTCCGTTTTCCTATCAAATGCCAAATTTTGAACTGGCTGAACCGGTGCCTTCGCCCCCGAGTGCGCAAAACTGGCTGGGAACAGATGACCAGGGCCGTGATGTTCTGGCACGGATTCTATATGGCTTAAGGATTTCATTACTGTTTGGTTTTGCTCTGACTTTATTGTCTGCGGCGTTGGGAATTTTAGCAGGGGCAATTCAGGGTTATTATGGTGGATGGATTGACCTGATCGGACAACGCATACTCGAAGTCTGGAGCGGTTTGCCGATGCTGTTTATGGTGATGGTACTGGTCAGTCTGTTTACCCCGAGTATTTACTGGCTATTTCTGATCATGCTGTTATTTGGCTGGACCACACTGGTGAGTATGGTGCGCGCTGAGTTTTTGCGCGCCAGAAATCTGGAATATGTCTGGGCAGTAAAAAGTATCGGGGCGGGGGATGGACGGATCATGTTCAAACATATTCTCCCCAATGTGATAGGTTCTAGCCTGTCACAGTTACCTTTTATGCTAACCGCCAATATTACTGCACTGACAGCGCTGGATTTTTTAGGGTATGGTCTGCCACCCGATTCGGCATCCCTCGGGGAACTCTTGCTTCAGGCCAAAAACAACTTAAATGCGCCGTGGCTGGCATTGTCGGGATTCTTTAGTTTGGCGATTGTACTGAGTTTGCTGATCTATATGGGAGAAGCGGTACGGGATGCTTTTGATCCAAGAAACTAAATCACAAAAATCTTTAACCATAAGAAAATAAGCAGATAAAAATTGTGTAAATTTGACAAGACTGATTGTCAATTGTTCTGGCTTACGTTATAAACGAGTACAAAATAAAAGTAACGTATCAGGACAGATCATGACTCAATTGGCCGATTCCATTCAAATTCGCAATACCACTTTTAAAAACCGCATCATCAAAGGTGCCATGAGTGAAGCACTGGCCAATGATGCCGGCCAACCCAATCAGGCGCATTTCAAGTTGTATGAAGCATGGGCCGAAGGTGGCTTGGGTTGTGCTATTACGGGTAATGTCATGGTGGATTATCGTGCCAAGAATGAACCGGGCGTCGTAGTGGTAGAAACAGAACGCGATCTGGCGCAGCTTAAAGTCTGGGCCGACGTAGGCAAACAGCATGGCATGGTACAATTGGTCCAGTTGTCGCATCCGGGCCGCCAGTGTCCCAAGGGCCTGAATCAAGAAACGGTTGCACCGTCCGCAGTCCCATTTAGTCCGGCTTTGGCAATGAGCTTTGGAACCCCGCGGGAACTGCGTGAAGATGAAATCCTGGATATTATCCAGCGCTTTGCCACTTCGGCTGCTATCTGTGAAAAAGCAGGATTTGAGGGGGTGCAGTTGCATGGGGCACATGGTTATCTGATTAGCCAGTTTCTGTCACCGCTGACCAATAAGCGTCAGGATCAATGGGGTGGTAGTATTGAGAATCGTACCCGTTTCTTGCTGCAAACCTATCAGGCTGTTCGTGCTGCGACTTCGGAAAATTTTATTATTTCAGTCAAGCTGAATTCAGCTGATTTCCAGCGTGGCGGTATTAGCGAAGAAGATGTCATTTATGTCTTTAAGGCGATGGACGCTGCAGGCATTGATATCATTGAAGTGTCAGGTGGTAGCTATGAAGCACCTGCGATGGCCGGCGTGAAAGCAGACAAGCGCAAGGCCTCGACCATTGCTCGTGAAGCCTATTTCCTCGATTTTGCCGAAAAAATCCGTCAGGAAGTGAAGTGCCATATCATGGTCACTGGTGGATTCCGAACTGTTGAAGGCATGAATGCCGCGCTTGACAGTGGTGCTTGTGATTTTGTCGGGATTGCACGTCCCTTTGCGGTAGAACCTGACTTGGGCAATCGTCTGGTTGCAGGGCATGATGTACGTTATGCGGTTGAGAAAATTAAAACCGGTATTCCAATGGTCGACAAAATGGCGATTATGGAAATCATCTGGTATGCCGCGCAGTTTAAAGAAATTGCCAAAGGCAAGCAGCCTAATCCAAAGCTGTCACCACTAAAGGTCTTTTTGCAGTATCTGAAAGGCAATGTCAAAGCGGTGATCAAGGGACAATTAAACTCGCGAAAATCGGCTTAATCTTTATTAAAAAACCGGACACTGCAAATGTCCGGTTTTTTAATTTCTGGCACTTAGGGGTGCTTTAGGAATAATGCATCGCCTGGGTCTGAAAAGGAAATAATAACTGGCTTAACTGACGAGTCGCCCATAAACCAATTTCAGTATGATGCATATGCGGTGCAGTATAAGGAATCAGTAAATCAATTTTCTGTTCCGCACCTTCACAGCGCATGAAGCGACTTTTTAACTGATTCAAGCGCTGCTGGTCCATACGGCTCATTGCAGGTTCAATTTTTGCCTGTGATGGGGTTGCACTACGTGAGGACAGGCGAGTTGCCAAGCCTGCGCCCTGAATCCAGTCTTTAATAATCTGTTTTTCGGTCGCATTAAAGACCCCAAACATTTTACCTTCCGGATGATCGATCATTTTCCAGAAGCGACTTTGTTCCACTTGTGCATCTTTCACAATCCAGCCTTTTTCAATCATCACCTGCAAAAACTCGGCAATCTGGGCAGGATCGGATAACCAGTCATTGATGGTCTTGCCACTAAACTGGCATTTCTGATTATGAATATATTGACCAATCAGCGCTTTATTCTGGAACACTTTTAAAGCCATCTGTTCAATGTCCAGTTCCTTAATAATCTGAGAAGAACTTTTGCCGATGTCATTCAGGACATAGCCTTTTTTAATCAGCTCCAGATAAGTTTCCGGGTTTTCTGCATGATTAAAATGCTGGATAAATGCTTGCAGGGATTTCTGCGCATGACCATTGTGAGCATTATCAATAGTAATGTGCACATTGAAATAATGTGGATCGATACCCAGTTCAGCCAGTTCATAATTGGTGATTAACAGATGCAGCGGTAACTGTTCATAGCCGAGATTAAAGCCAATGACCAAAGGTAGGTATTTGGCCGGGGCATAAGCCAGTGCGAGCTGTACGGCAGCCTGTTCGTAGTAACTGTCATCCAAATGCTCGGCATAACTGTTCAGCTCATAATGACTCAACAGGTCCTGATACATGGTGACATGATTGGCACGCGGATGCCCTAAACCAAGCTCTTCGAGATAGATGTAAATCAAATCTTTCAACTCGGGCTGATTACAGTTTGGCACGGTTGAATACAACCAAGCACCATCGACCAGTTTAACCGGTGCAACTTTCGCCAGGAATTCGAAAGCATGAGAAACCGTCGGAAAATATTCCCGGGGCTGTTGCTGTTTCCGGCGATTGACATAGGTCTGGAAAGTCGCACAAACCTGATGATGTTGTTCTAAAAGATGCTGTTCAACCTGTGCAGGCTGATCCAACCATCCGAGAGTATCAATATTTAAATTTTTAATCAGATCACTCAAATAAGAGTCGGCTTTTTCGGTTTTGGTATATGTCGAAATTTCAGTATCTTGAAAAAAGTCGACCCAATCCTTAAAGCTTTTAATTTGATAATTATGATTTTTATTTGGCGATAAAGGTAAACTTAGCTCTGTGCTGACGAACATAATCTGATCCTTGCAGATTTCTCTTGATTTACCTTAACGTGCCCTCTAAAAGCAGGGTGTTGAATTTTTGTTCTAATTTATTGGTGTATTGCTTTAAATGAAAATGAACGGATATTTCTATGCATAGAAATGTTAAAACAATACAAATTGTAAAATTAAGAATGGGATGGCACCCCCCAGAAAGAGAGCTAGATTTGAACGAATGATAAAAACAGGGTTTAAAGATTCGAGAAATAAAATTTGCAAGATAAAAAAAAGCCCGAGTCGCAATGCTCGGGCTTTTTGTTGAGATGTTGCCATCTCGAATATGGCGTCCCTACGGGGATTCGAACCCCGGTTACCGCCGTGAAAGGGCGATGTCCTAGGCCTCTAGACGATAGGGACAGTACAGAAGATAAATTTTAAAACCGCTACTTTTAGCTTGAAGTAATGGCGTCCCTACGGGGATTCGAACCCCGGTTACCGCCGTGAAAGGGCGATGTCCTAGGCCTCTAGACGATAGGGACTTAATAAAATGTACTTCTGAAAATTGGCGTCCCTACGGGGATTCGAACCCCGGTTACCGCCGTGAAAGGGCGATGTCCTAGGCCTCTAGACGATAGGGACGTTTCAGAGGTGGGCGTATAATAGGGTGAAAACAGGGGGGTGTCAAACGCATTTCCATAAAAAAAATGATTTTCTGGATTGAGTGCGTAAATTTAAAACAATCTTGTGGAAATACTTGAAAATTACATGGTTTAAGCTGGATTTTTAAGCAATTCCAGAATTGCTTCTACCACCTGCGGATGCAGTAAATAGCCGGTAATGTCATGCGGGCGGTGAATATGGGTACGAATGCCGTGGTTAATAATGGCGGGTTGAAACTGAAATGGCGGTTGTGTAAGAGGAAAGGCGGTAAGAAAATCATCAGTTGAATAGAAATTTATCCAGTCGCCTGTAATTGCAGCAGGTCGGACAATGGGTTGCGGTAAATGTGACTGGATCACCTGGAAGGCTAATGGCGATCCGAGGGTAATAAAACGCTGTACATTCAGTCCAGGATGCTGAATAAGATAATTATAGGCAATCACACTGCCCAGAGAATGAGCAATCACAATACAAGGTTTGCGACCATTCAATTGCCGGGCAATCCGTTCATGAACTTCCTTCATGAAAGCAGGATTGTCGAGATACAGATAGGTTTCAATCAGAAATTTTTGAAGCAGGCTCCGATGCAAACTGGGAAAATAATTCAGCAATAATACAAAGTCTCGCAGTGCAACATTTTTGCTTAGCGTAGTAATAAATTTGAATTTCTGTTTGAAATCCATCGGCTCATTCAGATGAAGCTGGGGGAGATCGGAAATCACGGGCTTGCGCCAGCCAGGACGTGGAACTGGTGCAGGAAGTTGAGGATGGACAGGTTGACGGAAACGAAAGCTGGGCCATTGCTGGGGCATCAAGGTGCCAGCATTCAGGATGTTGCGGACGTTGTAGTGTGAAAGCAAGTCTCCATAAAATGGAATGTGAATATGACGTCGTAAATAACTGAATCTGGCATCATGACGGTGTTTGCGAATGCCTTTTTGAAGTATATGTAGCCAGCGCTGGCGGATCGATGCAGCACTATGATGTTGCTGGTTCATTCCATGAATAAAAATAACTTTCATCGATACCTCACGGAGGTCGATCTATATATTCACAGTATAGAGAAAATTGCGGCAAGCCAAGCTACACTTTTTGTGGCGTTAATGTGTAAATTATCTTTGATAAAACAATTATTAACAGACATCTGTATATTTATAAAAAAGGCAGAAAAAGCAGCAAATTGGTAGGTCCGGATGAAAGATTTCACTGAATAGAAGAAGAATATGAATAGAAGGGTAAAAGTTGAATTTAGAGTTTGGCGTGAGTCTTATAGTAATTCCAGGAGCGCTTTAATGACGTCCGGATGCTGAATATAACCATCAATATCATGCGGATGATAGATGGAGGTATGAATCTCCTGATTAATAATCGCTGGCTGAAGCTGGAAGGGTGGTTCTGATAGTGGAAAAGCAGTCAGAAAGTCATCGCTACAATAGAAATTTATCCAGTCGCCTGAAATTGCAGCAGGTCGTACAATCGGTTGCGGCAGATGAGCCTGGATGACCCGAAATGCCAACGGTGATCCGAGAGTAATAAAACGCTTGATATTCAGCTCCGGATGCTGAATCAAATAATTATAGGCAATCACGCTGCCGAGCGAATGTGCCACCAGAATCTGTGGCCTGCTGCTATAGAGTTGATTATGAATGCGGCGGTGAACTTCCTGCATAAAATGTGGGTTGGCCAAATAAAGATAAGTTTCCAGCAAAAACTTATGCAAAAAGCTGGCGTGTAAGCTGGGAAAATAATTGATGAGTACTGCAAAATCCCGCAAAGCGATATCTTTGCTTAATGCTGTAATGAATTTCAGTTTCTGATTGAAATTCAGGGCATCATCAAGATTTAGCTGCGGGACGTCACAAATTTGATAGGTGCACTGGTCTGGTGGCGGTGCCGGTTGCAGCTGTGCGGGATGTAAAAAAGGGAAATGCGGCCACTGTTGCGGCATCAAGGTGCTGGCATTTAAGACATTATGAAAATGATGCCGAGAAAGTAAATCGCCATAAAAAGGGATACGGATATGCCGCTTTAAATAAGTAAAACGGGCTTGCTGTTGTGGGTTTTTCCGAAGGCCTGTTTTGAGAAGATGCAGCCAATGTTGACGCAATGAAGTAGCCGTATACTGTTGCTTGTTCATGCCGTGAATAAACACAATTTTCATTGATGCACCATTAGGTTGCACAATATACAATCAGTATAGTATAGACAAAAAAAAGAGCGGCCGGAGCCGCTCTTTTAAAACTGATGATTAAGACTTGTTGTGATAAAAGGCATAATAACTTGCATAACACGCTGCAATAAATAGCAGACAGCCTACGAAGCTGATACGCATTGATGGATCAAAGACCATACTGATACAGGTAATAAAACAGAACACAAAGCCCAGGATTGGCACAATCGGGAACAATGGTGCAGCAAAGCCCAGTTCTTTTGCCGTATGACCCTGTTTATACCATTGACGACGGAAGTTGAACTGGCTTAAGCAGATACTCATCCAGACCACCACCATGGTAAACGCTGCAACGCCCAGCAAGTTGGTAAAGATCGTCTCTGGCGCAAACTGTTCAGACAATAAACCTGGCAATGCACCCAGCATAGTCACCATAACTGCAATATACGGTACACCGCGAGCATTCAGTCTTGAGAATACGGCAGGCAACTGTTTGCTGTATGACAATGACCACATCATACGAGAAGCAGCAAATAGACCTGAGTTGGCAGCAGACAATAATGCAGTGATAATTACAAAGCGGATGATGTCTTCAGCATATGGGATACCAATGTGCTGGAATACGGTTACGAATGGACTGCTACTTACGCCTTCAGCGGCTAAGCCTGCTTCCTGATGCGGAAGTAATGCGGTCACCACGATAATCGTACCTACAAAGAAAATTAATAAGCGGAAAATCGCAGTATTAATCGCTTTCGGGACATTTTTTGCAGGATCTTCAGTTTCACCAGCAGCCACACCAATCAGCTCGGTACCAGAGAAGGCAAAGTTCACGATCAGCATCGTAGCAAAAATCGGGAACAGACCTTCAGGGAACCAGCCCTGTGCAGTCAGATTGGTAAATAAAGGCGCAGCTTCATAGCCTTGATAGCCCAGAACACCAAAGATGGCCAATAGACCTAAAAGAATAAAAGCAACAACCGTGACCACTTTCACCAGTGCTAGCCAGAATTCGGATTCGGCAAACCAGCGGGTAGAAATCATATTAAGACTAAATACGAATACACCAAAGATAATGGTCCATAACCACATGGAAATATCCGGGAACCATTCCTGCATCAGCAAGGCCGCTGCAGTAAATTCAGTTCCGAGAGTGACCGACCACGTCAGCCAGTATAACCAGGTGATGGTATAGCCTGTGCCTGGTCCAATATAACGTTTGGCATAAGCACCAAATGAACCAGATTCTGGCATATGAACGGCAAGTTCGCCCAAACATAGCATTACCATGTACGCGATAATACCGCCTAGGAGATAAGCGAGAATGGCACCTACAGGCCCCGTTTGTGCAATGACTTCACCCGACCCTAAGAATAGGCCTGTTCCGATTGCGCCACCAAGCGAAATCATGACCAGATGTCGAGTACTCATAGCGCGTTTTAAAGGCGCAGAATTGCCCTGATGCGTAGCATCATTCGGAGATGAGTGCATAGGAAATAAGAAATACTTCAAAGGAATGAAGCGAGCTATTGTAGTGAAAAACTACAAATCTGCAATCGAATAATGGTAATTTCGAATAAGGTCTGATCGTATGAGATCAATAGATGGCGTCCCTACGGGGATTCGAACCCCGGTTACCGCCGTGAAAGGGCGATGTCCTAGGCCTCTAGACGATAGGGACGTTGCGAGGTGATGCGTATATTAAGGATTAAGCAGGGGTTTGTCAAAAGGGTTTTTGCTAAAATTCATTTAACAGTTTAAACATTAGGCAAAACAAAAACTTTATTTTATTAAGATGTTATTTTCTGAACAAATTTCAAGACTATAAAAAATAAATATTTGAAAAGATCACTCAAAATTAGTGATCTGGAGTTTGATATTGTTTAGGCTGGGGATTTTCAGCAGGCGTTGTCACTGCCTCAGTCTGCGCAGTTTTATTGTCATCACGGTTGACGATATAGAGATACAGTGCCGAAGGTGCCAAAATAAGTAAAACAAGCAGGAATTTCTTGAGCATGGAAAAATTTCAAATCTTAAAATTAGTCTGATTATAGCCTAAGCAAATCTAAAAGAGCAGCAGCATGTACCTATTCAGGCTCTAGAATTTAAAAGTAACATCCGCAATAAATTGGCGGCCAATTTCAGTCATCACACGTGGTCTATCATTTGAGGTCGAGCCTGTTGTATAGGTATTCACGCGGTTGGTTACGTTGTTAATGGTTAAACCAAAAATTGCCCTTAAATCTTTTGAAATTTCCCAGTCATAGGTGGTGCGCATATCCCATGTAAATTTGGGTTTAATTTCAGAGGCTAAATAAGTGTCAAGCAGTTCACCTTCATACTCGACTTTGTCATTTTTATCGGAGACTGCAACCATATCATCGTAACTGTCTTTATAGCTAAAGAAGTTTGAAATACGTACAGGCAGTGTATCGAATGCAATATCCCAGTTTACTCGTGCGGTCCATGGTTGGTTAAAGTTTGGGGCAGGGCGGTCTGACCAACGGATAATTTGACCATCATAAGAGACCCATTCATCTTGAATGGCTTGATCATAGGCTGAAGTGTAATCTACATAAGTGCGGAAGACTTCACTGTAGTCAAATCCCAAGGCAAATAAATGTTGGCTATCCCCCAGAGCGATCGGTTGACGATTTTTAAGTATTAAGGTGTAGATGTCAGCTTTGCCACTTCCATCATTGTTATATTCGTAGAAGAATTTTGAACCCTCTAAAGGAGTAACTTTAGTTTTTGATATTTCATCCTGATATTTACGATTGACCCATTTTAGCCCTAGATCCCAATTCTGGATTTGTGTATTCAGGCCTAAAACAGTCTCGTCACTGAAAGGGGTATTGAGCGCTGAACTACGCGCACCGCTGGATAGTGTAGTTTGTGTTTCTACCCAAGGTGCATGTGGGTTTTCACGTGACAGTTTGTAGAGCAAATCATTTTGAATTTCATTCAGTTCTGTACCTAACGTTTGCTGACCATAGTAGCGATTCCACCCAGCGGATAAATGCAATTGATCATTACTAAAGGGTTTGTAAGAGAAACGACTACGAGGGGCAATATTGATATTACTACTTAAAGAGTCATAATCAGCACGAACACCAAAGCGTGTTGAAATTTGATCATTCCATTGAATATTGTCTTCAATAAATATATTTAGGCGATCTTGCTGGGCTTGAATATCACCAGCTTTGTACAGAGTGCCACCAGCGATATATTGTCCATTCCAACCATTTATCGTTAGTTTATCATCACAATATAGGTCACTTTGAAGGCAGGTAGTATCTTTACCAAGTTCTTTTAAATGGGTCTTTGTCGCGAGTAAAACATCCTCGGCTCGTTTCCACTCAACATGAGCATGGCTATAACCCGCACCTAGAGTCATGTTGTGTTGGGATTGACCAAGTTTAAATAGGTCTATATTGGCTTGTAGGTCGTAAGAGAGAACGTCTTGATGTTGTTCTATTTCTCCCATGATGGCGCCTTCTCGAACAACATCGGTATTATTCCAATCTTTACTTCCTTCGGCATAGTACCAATGCATACTGTAGTTATTGTCAGCAATACGTTGTGTCGCTGAGTTTTGGAAATTAAGTTTGTGTACGAGAGTACCTAAGTTGAAGCGATGTTCAAGTTCCGAGAACAGAGTAAGTGTTTCGGTTTCAGTAGTACTACCTGAATCACGATTGCTGTCCACATAACTTAAGCTATCGAGCAAACCATAATCGAAACCAAACTTCGCTTTGGTTGAGGCGTTTGGTGTATAAAATAATGTTGCACCAAGATTTGAGATATGTCGTTCTTGATCAATTGTTTTAGGTGTTTCAAAGCCACTTTTGACTGGAATAATGGACTCTCTTTGAGAAGCATAAGCATTAAAGCCCCAATCATTCGAGAGCTTCCCATAAATATTGGTGCTTAGACCTTGTTTGGTATATTCCTTTTGGTAGTCATCTGTAGGTTCTTCAAATTTACTTTTTTCTAAAGGTGAAATTGAGTTGTAGCGAGCCCAATCACTTTCAGTGTAATCGTAAGTGATAGAACCGTGAATTTTACCTATCTCTGTTTGCGGTGCACATGTTTTAGCATTTACAACCCCACCTGTGAATTGACCATAAGCGGCAGACACATTGCTATCTAATACTTCAAGCTCACAAAGTAGGTCAGTGTTCACTGCCATAGCTTGTGCGCCAGTCCCAATATCTTGAAATGTATTTATGTTTGAATTTGCTGGATTAATACGTAAGTTGTTGGAAACACCATTCACAATAAAATTGTTTTGGAAGGTTTGTGCGCCATTTATAGAGATTTCGGCAGGTTTAATTTCACCTTGTGAGCCTGCTGCTAACTGTGATTGACTAAACTGCACATTCGGATTCACTTTTAAAAAATCGGTAATGTTCTTTGAGCTATTCGGCGTCTTTTCTAAATCTTCTTTTGAATAAATGGTTTTTCCAACTTCATTTTCTTGCTGAGCTTCGATAATAATTGTGTTGAACTTAATCGTTGTTTCATTGAGAACAGGCTCTTGATAATTCGATTCTTTTGCAAAACTAGATGTTGATAAAGCTGTTAAAACTGCAATAGAAAGTGGGGAATAAGCAAAATGCATGAGAAGGGTTGAATATGCGAAAGATAATGGAAGTGATTATCATTAAATTTAAGAAGGCAATCAATAGTAATGAGAATTATTTTCATTAATTAATTGATAAAAGTGTAAGACTTGAGCAGCTTAAGATGCTGATAAAAAAATATAAAGAAGAGAAAAAATAGATGGCGTCCCTACGGGGATTCGAACCCCGGTTACCGCCGTGAAAGGGCGATGTCCTAGGCCTCTAGACGATAGGGACGTTTAGAAGATGGCGGTATCTTATTGATCCGCCACCAGAGTGTCAAGCAGGTGAGGTGCGAGTTTGTTTAAAATATAGCAAAACAGTTCAGCGGTCTTCTGCGTATCATATAATGCAGAATGGGCTTCTTTACCATCAAACTCGATTCCAGCTTGGATACAGGACTTCGCCAGTACGGTCTGACCAAACATCACCGCACTTAAAGTCACTGTATCGAAGACAGAAAAACTATGAAACGGGTTCTGGTTTTTGGTTCCGGTACGCGCAATCGCGGCCTGAAGAAAACCTAAATCGAAATGTGCATTGTGTCCGACTAAAACCGCATGGGTACAGTTTTGCTGGCGACGCACTTCATTCACAGATTTAAAAATACGCTTAAGCGCAGTTTTCTCATCTTCGGCCATCGCAATTCGCATTGGATTAGAAGGATCGATCCCAATAAACTCCAGCGAACGTCGGTCGAGGTTTGCCCCTTCGAAAGGATTGATATGTGCATGGTAAGCTTGACCCGGCACAAATTGACCTTCCTCATTGTAAACAATCGGAATGGCCGCAATTTCCAGCAATGCATCAGTCTGCGCATTAAAACCTGCAGTCTCGACATCGACAACTACAGGTAAGAATCCACGAAAACGTTGACCAATGATTGGGAGCGTTTCATTTGTCACACTTTTCTCCATTGAATGGTTTTACCCGCATATAACGGAATAATCTGTTCACCATCCAGATAGTCTAAACTTTCAGGGATTACTTGATCTTCTCTAACCAGGGTAATAGTGCTGGTATTACGTGGCAGGCCATAGAAGTCTGCACCAAAGTGGCTGGCAAAACCTTCCAGGCGTTCAATTTTACCCACTTGATCAAATGCCTGAGCATACAGCTCAATAGCAGTTGGCGCACTATAACATCCTGCACAGCCACACGCATTTTCTTTTGCATTTTTTGAATGCGGCGCGCTATCTGTTCCCAAGAAAAATTTAGGATTACCGCTGGTTGCGACTTCCAGCAAGGTTTGCTGATGCGTTTGACGTTTTAAAATCGGCAAGCAGTAGAAATGCGGCTTGATTCCACCGACCAGCATGTCGTTGCGGTTAAACAATAAATGTTGTGGCGTAATAGTTGCAGCGACATTGCGGTCTTGCTCAAGTACAAAGTTTGCGGCTTCGCTGGTGGTAATATGTTCGAGTACCAGTTTCAGCTTTGGAAACTGTCTAAGTAATGGTGCCAGCACTTCATCCAGGAAACGCTTTTCACGGTCAAAAATATCGACATGATTATGCGTCACTTCACCATGTAGCAATAAAGGCACTTGGTGTTCTTCAAGCTGTTCAATTACGCCGTAGACTTTGCTCATATCGCTCACACCACTATCGGAGTTGGTGGTCGCACCCGCAGGATAGAGCTTGATGGCATTGACATGCGCAGATTCTTTGATCTTTTTAACTTCGCTTGCCGGGGTGTTGTCAGTGAAATAAAGCACCATACGCGGGTCGAAATTTACCCCTTCAGGCACATGTGCCATGATACGTTCACGGTAGGCATTGGCTTCTTCGACAGTTTTAACGGGTGGCACCAGATTTGGCATGCAAATGGCGCGAGAAAACTGCTTGGCTAAATCGGGAACGGTACGTTGAAGTGCTAAACCATCACGCAGGTGAACGTGCCAATCATCTGGCTGGAGAATCGTAATCGTATTCAAGGCAAATTCAGTCGAACAAATAAAACAAATGATAATCCATCTATAGTAAAAATGGTAACGAGAAAGCGCTACAAAATAAGGGATATGTATAAATTAATTTTAAAAAGTATGTTATTTTAAAATTAATAAAAAAATTACATAAATACTTGGCAATGGAATACAAGTACAATCTAGCGAAATTGCAAGATGATAAAGAAGACATAGAACAACTGATTACACGGCAAAGCCAGCGTGTAGGCCCGGTCTTCCCTCAAAATCTGGAACAAGAATTCTGGACCAAAAATCTGGAACGCGCCCGCAAACATGTCGAAAAATATGTGTGGGCTGGAGTACTAGCCTATTTCCTTTTTTTGGTGGTGATGATTCCCACAGATTACTGGAGCATCAGCAAAGAATATTTCGTACATGATTTTGTCCTGTGTATGTTGGGCTTGCTCAATGGCGGCGTGTCGCTAATTATCTTTTATATGTTCTCGTGCTTACCCAAGATCAAGCGCTTTTTTCCTCAGGCTTCGATGCTGTTGGTATTCTGGGTACAGGTGTCAATTTCATGTATCACCATGTCGATTAAAACTGATGCCTTGCAGCATCAATCCATGGCGATAGTCACGATCGTATATATCCTGGGTTATGTTCTGACCGGTATTAAGCCGATTCAGATGCTGGTCACCGGACTGCTCGCCGCCGCAACCACCATTATTGTATTGTTCGGTCTGTCAGTTGAATTTAATCCTATGGTTTTTGGCCGGATTTTAATTGGAAGTTGCTTGCTGGGTTATGTGATTAGCCATATGATTTTTGCCCGTGAACGTGTGATTTTTCTCTATAGCATTCGCGCCAGAATCAGTGAGCAGATCCAGCGTATTCATACCAACGAATTATTACATTTGAGTCAGTACGATGAACTGACCAAAATTTCCAATCGACGGACTTTTGATGAGACGCTGCAAGTGCATTTCGAAAGTGCACGCCGTGAAGAAACGGCATTAGCGATTCTGTTTATCGATGTGGATTTCTTTAAGAATTACAACGATTTTTATGGGCATCAGAAAGGTGATGATGTCATTTCGACTATTGCCAAAACCATCAAGAATGCCATTCGTCATATGGATTTTGTCGCGCGTTATGGTGGGGAGGAGTTTGTAGTGCTCTTGCCAGAAACAGATGCGCATGGTGCTTATGCGGTGGCTTCAAATATTTTTAAGGCGATTGACCGTCTGGAAATACCCCATGATAAATCTTTGGTTGCCCAGCATGTCACCATCAGCTTAGGTATTACCGTCTATCGTGGTGAAGAAGATATTGATAAAGATGCCTTGTTGGGGATTGCGGATCAGGCGCTCTATCGTGCCAAACAGCTGGGACGAAATCAGATCTATTATCAGTCTATTCGATCAGTCAATTCAGATATTGCAAATGGCTAGAGATTATTAAAATGAATAAAACAATCATCAATAAAAAACCGCTCATCAAGAGCGGTTTTTTATGCAACATAAATGACTAAAACTTAGTTTTTGTCTTTCAGTTGTGGCACTGCAGATGCTGAACCAACTGCCAGTAAACCAGTTTCTGTATAGATGCCCAGTTTCGCACGTGTATCCGTGATATCCAGGTTACGCATAGTCAACTGACCGATACGATCCATCGGCGAGAACATAGAATCACCTTTCTCCATAGTTAAACGCTCAGCTTCATAAGTGAGGTTCGGAGATTCAGTATTCATAATGGTGTAATCATTACCACGACGCAATTCGATCGTTACAGTACCGGTAACTGCTTTAGCAACCCAACGCTGTGCAGTTTCACGCAGCATAAGCGCTTGAGAATCGAACCAGCGACCTTGGTAAAGCAAACGACCTAAACGTAGACCGTTAATACGGTATTGTTCAATCGTATCTTCGTTATGAATACCCGTTACCAGACGCTCATAAGCAATGTGAAGCAGCGCCATACCCGGAGCTTCATAGATACCGCGAGATTTCGCTTCGATGATACGGTTTTCGATTTGATCCGACATACCTAGACCGTGACGGCCACCGATGCGGTTCGCTTCAAGAATAAATTCAACTGGATCTTCAATGCGTTGACCGTTAATCGCAACCGGGAAGCCTTCTTCAAAAGTAATCGATACTTCTTCAGCTTTCACTTCTACGTCATCTTTCCAGAACGCAACGCCCATGATTGGCTCAACGATTTTGATGCCTGCATTCAGGTATTCAAGATCTTTGGCTTCGTGCGTCGCACCCAGCATGTTTGAGTCAGTTGAATAAGCTTTTTCTTTTGACATTTTATAGTCAAAACCATTGTCGATCAGGAACTGTGACATTTCTGCACGTCCGCCCAGCTCGTCAATGAAAGTTTGGTCTAACCAAGGCTTGTAAATTTTAAGCGCAGGATTGGTCAACAAACCATAACGATAGAAACGCTCAATGTCGTTACCTTTATAAGTAGAGCCGTCACCCCAGATGTTAACGTCATCTTCTTTCATGGCTGTAACCAGCATGGTGCCAGTTACTGCACGACCCAATGGCGTCGTGTTGAAATAAGGCATACCACCTGTAGAAATATGGAACGCGCCACATTGAATTGCAGCAATACCTTCTAATGCAAGCTGTAAACGGCAGTCGATTAAACGTGCTTTTACTGCGCCATAAGCTTCAGCTTTTTTTGGAATCGCATCGTAATCGTCTTCGTCTGGCTGACCCAAGTTAGCTGTGTAAGCATAAGGTTCAGCGCCTTTTTGTTTCATCCACAAAAGAGCAGCAGAAGTATCTAGACCACCAGAAAAGGCAATACCAACTTTTTTGCCTACAGGTACATTCTGTAAGATAGTTGCATTATCAGACATTGTTAATCCTAACGATAGAATAATATAGGCACCACTTATATTGGTGGCCAAGGAGAATTTTGAATGCAGATATTGTAACACCTTTCAAATGGCAAGTTTTCGCAAAAAAAATGCAAAATCTAAAAAATAGACAAAAAAATAAACAATCTAATGCAAAGAGAGCCATCACAAATGGCCTTGAATTAGCCAAATCCAGGGTTTTAAAGCGGGCTAAGACTAAAGTTCTATAGGCTTCATTTTATCTCAACCTTTGCTCCTTTCAACCTGTTAAATACCGGATGTTGCTTAGCTTTCGCTCATATTGAACTCCATCTTTTAATATAAAAAATTGGTCATACCAATTATATTTTAATGATTTAACTGTTGCGGTATTTTAAATATTTTATTAATTTTGGCTACCTAAAAGACCGATATTGGTCTGTTTAATGTTAAATTGGTCATACCGATAATCTTTTGGACATGTCCTGTAATGAAATAATAAACAAGCATTTCAAGGAGTAGAGAATGCTTCAACAGTGGCAACAAATTTACGATCCAATCGGAAATATCTGGATTTCCAGCGCGATCGCCCTTATTCCAATCGTATTCTTTTTCCTTGCTCTTGCTGTTTTCAGAATGAAGGGCAGTGTAGCAGGAACGATTACTGTGGCTTTGGCATTTCTGGTGTCAATGTTCCTCTACAAAATGCCAGTCACTATGGCATTGGCTTCCATGGTCTATGGGTTCTTCTACGGCTTATGGCCGATTGCCTGGATTATTATTGGCGCCGTATTCCTTTACAAGATTTCAGTGAAGACCGGTCAATTTGATATTATTCGCTCATCGATCCTGTCATTAACCGAAGACCAGCGTTTACAAATGCTATTGGTCGGCTTCGCTTTTGGTACTTTCCTGGAAGGTGCTGCAGGCTTTGGCGCCCCGGTCGCGATTACTGCTGCATTATTAGTAGGTCTTGGATTTAAACCACTGTATGCCGCGGGTTTATGTCTGATTGTGAACACTGCACCTGTGGCTTTTGGTGCGATGGGAATTCCGATTATTGTCGCTGGTCAGGTATCAGGCGTAGACACCATGGAAATCAGCCAGATGGTAGGACGTCAGTTGCCAATCATGGTACCCATTGTACTGGTGTGGATTATGGCAATCATGGATGGCTGGCGTGGTGTGAAAGAAACCTGGCCTGCAATTTTAGTCGGTGGTGGTTCTTTTGCCCTGGCGCAGTTCCTGACTGCTAACTATGTGGGTCCTGAATTACCCGATATCACTGCAGCGATTGCATCTTTGGTGAGCTTAACGGTATTACTCAAGTTCTGGCAGCCAAAACATATTTTCCGTTTTGATAATGAACAACTGGGCGATAGCAACATTGCTTTGGCAAGCCAGCAAAAATATAGCATCGGTCAAATTATTAAAGCATGGTCGCCATTTGCGGTACTGACTGCCATGGTAACTTTATGGAGCATCAAGCCATTTAAAGATCTGTTTGCCAAAGATGGGGCTTTAAGTGATTTAGTAATTTCCATTAAAGTGCCTTTCCTGCATCAAATGATTCAAAAGTTGCCGCCGGTGGTCGCGGAAGCGAAAGACTACGACGCGATCTATAAATTTGACTGGTTGTCGGCGACGGGTACAGCGATCATGATCGCCGCAATCATCACCATCATTTACCTGAAAATGAAACCGAAAGAAGCTGTAGCAACCTTTGCTGAAACGGTAAATGAGCTGAAAACACCGATTTACTCAATTGGTATGGTATTGGCATTTGCTTTCATTGCCAATTACTCAGGCTTATCGGCAACCTTGGCATTAGCCTTGGCACATACAGGACAAGCATTCACGTTCTTCTCTCCATTCCTGGGTTGGGTCGGTGTATTCCTGACAGGGTCTGATACTTCAGCAAACGCATTGTTCTCGGCTTTACAGGCAACCACGGCTCAGCAGATCGGTGTGCCTGAAGTATTACTGGTGGCTGCGAATACCAGCGGTGGTGTAACCGGTAAAATGATTTCACCACAGTCGATTGCAATTGCCTGTGCCGCAGTGGGTCTCGTTGGTAAAGAATCGGATTTATTCCGCTTTACCGTAAAACACAGTATCACCTTCACGGTGATGATCGGTATCATTATCACCTTACAAGCTTATGTGTTCCCATGGATGATTCCATAACACCATACTGAGGGCGGTGCAATGAAAGTCTCTGATAAAGTCGTACAAAGTCTGCGTAGTCTGATTGAAAAAAATCATATGCAGGTCGGGGACCGTTTGCCCGCAGAACGTAAATTATGTGAGCAGTTAGGCGTGTCGCGCTCTTCGTTGCGAGAAGCGCTGCAACATCTGGTCAGCCAGGGCATGCTGGTGAGCCGTGTTGGTGCCGGTACTTATTTACAGGAACTGCCGAATCACTGGTCACAGCATCATATTGTGCAGCCTTTAAGTGACTTAATGGATGTCGATCCTGAATACCGTTTTGATGTTCAGGAGTCTCGTCTGATTCTGGAAGGCGGTACAGCCTGGTATGCCGCACAGCGCGCCACACCCGATGATATAAAAAAAATCAGACAGTGTTATGACCAGATTGCACATTATCAGCTGTTGGGTGATGACGATGAAGCAGCCCGCGCAGATGCCCGTTTTCATCTTGCGATTGCCGAAGCATCGCATAATGTGGTGCTGATCCAGTTGATGCGCAGTCTGTTCGACCTGCTGCAATTTAATGTGGTACTCGGACGACGCAAAGTCTATTCCGAGGCCCACCGTTTTGATCAGTTGCAGGACCAGCACTTTAAGGTAATGGCCGCAATTGAGCGTCAAGATCCAGAAGCTGCACGTCAGGCAGTTTGTGGACACATTGAGTTTGTCATTCAGCAAGTACGCACGATTGATGAGGATGAAGCCCGTCAGCAGCGTATGAGCCGATTAAACAGGATCTAAATTATGATTATCTCTTCTGCAAATGATTACCGTGAAGCCGCACGACGTCGTCTTCCACCATTCCTGTTTCATTATATTGATGGTGGGGCTTATGCAGAATACACGCTGAAGCGCAATGTAGAAGATTTATCAAAAGTAGCGCTGCGTCAACGTGTCTTGAATGACATGTCAGCGCTAAATCTGGAAACTAAATTATTTGATGAAACCCTGTCGATGCCGGTGGCCTTGTCACCTGTAGGCTTGACCGGTATGTATGCACGCCGTGGGGAAGTGCAGGCAGCAGTTGCGGCAGACCAAAAAGGGATTCCATTCACTTTGTCGACGGTATCTGTGTGTCCAATTGAAGAAGTGGCACCAGCGATCCAGCGCCCAATGTGGTTCCAGCTCTATGTACTGCGTGACCGTGGCTTTATGAAAAATGCCTTGGAACGTGCCAAGACAGCTGGCTGTTCAACGCTGGTCTTTACCGTGGATATGCCAGTGCCGGGTGCACGTTACCGTGATGCACATTCTGGCATGAGTGGACCAAATGCAGCGATGCGCCGTTATATGCAATCTTGCATGCATCCACACTGGGCCTGGAATGTCGGCTTGATGGGTCGTCCACACGACTTGGGTAATATCTCGAAATACCTCGGTAAACCGACAGGCCTTGAAGATTATATCGGCTGGTTGGGTGCCAATTTTGATCCGTCTATTTCCTGGAAAGATCTGGAGTGGATCCGTGACTATTGGGATGGTCCAATGGTGATCAAAGGGATTCTGGATCCTGAAGATGCTAAAGATGCTGTGCGTTTCGGTGCGGATGGCATTGTAGTATCCAACCATGGTGGTCGTCAGTTAGATGGTGTGTTATCTACCACACGTGCCTTGCCACCAATTGCTGATGCGGTAAAAGGTGAACTGAAAATCCTAGTTGACTCTGGTATCCGTAATGGTCTGGATGTGGTGCGTATGCTGGCAATGGGTGCGGACACCTGTATGCTCGGTCGGGCCTTCGTTTATGCATTGGGTGCTGCAGGCGGGGCTGGTGTCAGCAACCTTCTTGATCTGATCGACAAGGAAATGCGTGTTGCCATGACCTTAACAGGTGCCAAGACCATTGCTGACATTACACAGGATTGTCTGGTAAGGCTCGATCGCGAATTTTCACAATAAAACCAATCAGGATGACCACTCTAAATCGTGGTCATCCTAGAGCAACTCGTAACAACAGAATTGCTGCTATTTCATCTATTCAAGATTAAAAATCCAAAACATGCTTATGGCCGATTTTATAAAAAGATAGCCATAAGAATGAAACGGGGCTCTACTATGCAAAACTCATTTGACACTACTGCGACCTTAAACAATCTGGTCGCTGTGGTCGGCCAGCAACATGTGTTGACGGACGATAACGATACTCGTTTGTATCGGCAGGGCCGGCGTTATGGTTCAGGTGAGGTGTTTGCGGTCGTCACTCCAGGTTCATTACTAGAACAATGGCAAGTATTGCAAATTGCTGTTGCAGCAGACTGTATCGTAATTATGCAGGCAGCCAATACCGGTTTAACTGGTGGTTCAACGCCGTTTGGTGAATATGACCGTCCAGTGATTGTGATGAGTACTCGCCGTCTGACAGGTATTCAGGTGATCCAGGAAGGCAAACAGGTTGTCTGTTTGCCGGGTGCAACACTTGATGCACTGGAAAAACAGCTAGTGCTATTTAACCGTGAACCGCATTCGGTGATTGGTTCATCCTGTATTGGTGCTTCGGTGCTGGGTGGTGTGTGCAATAACTCCGGTGGAGCCCTGGTTCGCCGGGGGCCGGCCTATACTGAACTGGCATTATATGCGCGTGTCAATGAACATGGCGAACTGGAGCTGGTGAATCATCTCGGTATCCATCTGGGTCACAGTCCGGAAGAGATCCTGAAAAATCTGGAACAGAAACAATATAACGAGCAGGATATCCAGCAGCAGGAACATCGCTGTGCTTCCGATCATCGTTATAGTCAGGATGTGCGTCAGGTCAATGCTGATACTCCGGCACGTTTCAATGCAGATCCAAGCCGTCTGTTTGAAGCCTCTGGTTCTGCGGGCAAGGTGTGTGTTTTTGCAGTACGTCTAGATACTTTTGAAAAGATTCCAAGTCAGGTGTTTTATATCGGTACTAATGCTCAGGATGACCTGACGGAAATCCGTCGTTTTCTGCTCAAAGATCTGCCGCGTCTGCCGATTGCCGGAGAATATATTCACCGTGCGGCTTATGACATCGGTGCGGAATATGGCAAAGACACGTTTATGTTCATTGAAAAATTTGGTACTACCAAAGTGCCTGCCGCATTTGCCATGAAAGACAAGGTTGATGGGATATTGCAGAAAATGGGGCTACGTGGCTTAAGTGACAAAATTCTGCAAATGATCAGTAAAATGCTGCCATCACATTTGCCAAAACGCATGAATGAGTACCGTGATCTGTATGAGCATCATCTGATTCTCAGAATTGAAAATCAGGATGTGGCACAGGTACAGGCCTTCTTTGAAGGCTACTTTAAGACCCATCCTAACGGGAACTATTTTCTCTGCACCGAAGACGAAGGACGTAAGGCATTTCTGCACCGTTTTGCCGTAGCAGGTGCAGCAATTCGTTATCGTGATACTCATTTAAGTGAAGTAGAAGATATTGTGGCGCTGGATATTGCGCTGCGTAGGAATGACCGCCAATGGGTAGAAACCCTGCCACAGGAAATGGAGGAGCAGATCTTACATAAACTTTATTATGGTCACTTCCTGTGCCATGTATTCCATCAGGATTATATCGTGAAAAAAGGGGTTAATCCGCTGAAAATGGAACATGCCATGTGGAAGCTGCTGGATGATCGTGGTGCGGAATATCCGGCTGAACATAATGTAGGGCATCTCTACATTGCCAAACCGGCATTAAAAAATCATTACCAGAAGCTGGACCCGACCAATAGTTTTAATGTTGGTATTGGGCATAGCTCAAAGCTGAAATACTGGAAATAAGCAGAAAAACTGGGAATAACAACAATAAAAATATGATCTGGCCTATCTCATGCAGTGCTCGCAGTGCATTTTTTTATCTATAAAACATTGGAAAAATACAGGTTGTACGAATCTTGCAATAGATCGAAAAATTGCTGATTTAAATCCAGTCTTGGGTTTTAATATGCCAAGTAGAGATCATTATCTGTTCCTGATACGATAAAACCAACAATAACAAGTTTTTAGGAGTCTCTTATGAATTCAAGTATCACCCCGCCACAGCTGCCACGACTACATGAGCGTAATCAGACTTTGTCTGTATTGCATGGCATTTATGCCGGCCTGTTGATCTTTAGTGGCGCAGTATTTCTTTATCTTGAATCTCAGCAAAGAACCGCTTCAACCCTCAGCCTGGGACTTGTCATTCTATTAATGCTGGTATTGATCTATTTCAATATTCAGGCAGCTGTGAAAGTTAAGAAAGGTCAGGGCGAGGGACGTACACTTTCCCGAATTATGGCGGTGCTGATGCTGTTGAGCTTTCCTGTAGGAACAGTACTGGGGGCAATTGCATTATGGAAAAGCTCGGCGAAACAGTGGGAGGCCTGAGTTGACCTGAGAAAGCAATAATTTTGTGAAAATGCCATAAACAAAAATAAAAAACACGCTAGAGTAATATGCAACAAGTTGCAAAGCCATCATCAAAGGGAATAGCCATGACAACGACTCGTTATGTAAATATTTTAAAACCGCTTCATCTGGGATTTACCACGATTAAAAACCGGGTGGTGATGGGTTCAATGCATACCGGGCTGGAGGATCGTTTCTATAATTATCCCAAACTGGCGGCTTATTTTGGTGAGCGTGCCAAAGGTGGGGTAGGGCTGCTCATCACGGGTGGTATTTCTCCAAACCGTCAGGGCTGGTTACTGCCTGCAGGTGGAACCATGAATACCTTGGGAGATATTGCTCCGCATCGACTGGTAACCCATGCTGTGCATAAGCATGGTGCCAAAATCCTGTTGCAGATCCTGCATGCGGGCCGTTATGGCTACCAACCTTTTGTAGTTTCAGCGAGTCCAATCAAGTCACCGATTTCTCCTTTTAAACCACGCCAGCTTTCAGAAAAACAGATTCTGGATACTATTCAGGACTATGTAAAAACTGCCAGTCTGGCAAAAAAAGCCGGCTATGATGGTGTGGAAATCATGGGTTCAGAAGGTTACCTGATTAACCAGTTCCTGAGTCGTCATGTTAATCAGCGTAATGATCGCTGGGGCGGTTCGATAGAAAACCGGATGCGTTTTGCCGTAGAAATTGTCAAAGCCATTCGCGAAGAAATTGGCGAAAAATTTATCATCTGTTTCCGTTTGTCGCTTCTCGATTTGGTACATGATGGTAATACCATGCAGGAAGTCATTACCGTAGCTAAAGCCTTAGAAAAGGCAGGAATTACTTTGCTCAATACCGGCATTGGCTGGCATGAAGCGCGTATTCCGACTATCGTCACTTCTGTGCCGCGAGCAGCTTTTGTCGATTATACTGCTGAAGTCAAGAAACATGTTTCGGTGCCGGTGATTGCGTCCAACCGGATCAATATGCCAGACACTGCCGAAGCGATTCTGGCTTCTGGTCAGGCAGATATGGTGCAGATGGCGCGTCCACTTTTAGCGGATGCTTTCTGGGTCAATAAAACCGCAACCAATCGTGTCGATGAAATCAATACCTGTATTGCCTGTAATCAGGCTTGTCTGGATCATACCTTTAAAAATCAACGAGCAACCTGTCTGGTCAATCCGCGTGCCGCTTATGAAACCGAACTGGTTTATGTCAAAACCAAGAAACCAAAAAGTATTGCAGTGATTGGCGGAGGAGTTGCAGGTCTGTCTGCTGCCACAGTCGCAGCCAGTCGCGGACATGATGTGACGCTGTTTGAGGCCAGTCATGAAGTAGGCGGACAGTTCAACCTGGCTAAAGTCATTCCGGGGAAAGAGGAATTTCACGAAACGATTCGTTATTTTAAAGTGCAGCTAGAAAAAACCGGAGTTGATTTGCGTCTCAATACCCGAGTCAACCGCGAGCAGTTGGAGCGTGAAGGTTTTGATGAGGTGATTGTGGCTACAGGGGTTGTGCCGCGTGCCTTAAATATCGAAGGCAGTCAGGCGCCACAAGTGTTGTCTTATGCAGAGGTGCTACGCGGCGCACCTGTCGGTGATCGTGTTGCGGTCATCGGCGCGGGTGGTATTGGTTTTGATGTGTCCGAGTTTTTATTAAAGCCACCGCATCAGGCGCAGCCACAACCTGTGGATGAGTGGAAGCGTGAATGGGGTGTGGATTCTCATCCAGATTATGTGACTGAAGGGGGGCTGCAAGTCGCACAAATCGATCCGCCTGTACGTGAAATTTATCTATTACAACGTAAAAAAACACCACTTGGCGCAGGACTAGGCAAGACTTCAGGTTGGGTACATCGTGCTCAGTTAAAAAAACATGCCGTGCGTATGTTGCGCGGTGTGCAATATAAATCTTTTACCGATGAAGGCTTATGGATTGAGGTGGATGGTCATGCCCAATTATTGCGTGTGGATACCATTGTGGTATGTGCAGGTCAGGAATCGGTAAAAGACCTGATGCCGATTGCTGGAGAAAATACCTTGGCACAGTATCATATTATTGGTGGTGCAAAACTGGCTGCTGAACTCGATGCCAAGCGCGCCATTCGTGAAGGAGCGGAATTAGCAGCAAAACTGTAAGGATTTGATGAAACTATATGCAGTTGATTGCATTCACTGTAATTTTCACTTGTCAGTCGGATAAAAGCTCCGTATTATTGCGACCATGGAAGCGTGGCAGAGCGGTTTAATGCACCGGTCTTGAAAACCGACGAGGGTGTGAGTCCTCCGTGAGTTCGAATCTCACCGCTTCCGCCAAATTTTAAAAACCCCAGTCGAAAGATTGGGGTTTTTTTATTGCTTATGATTTTAATAAAACGATTTAAAATAAGCTGATAGCGAACAAAGTCAAAATTTTAAAATTCCATAATTGATAAATAGATATTCTTTAATTGCCTACTTCAATTTTGATCAGAGCCAAAGCAATTCTTTCCACATGTTGGTAAGCAGGCTGTTCCAGTTCTTCACCAAAAATATCCGGGTCAATTTCCTGATAAGACCAAGTTATATTTTGATGCTGTTTCATCAAATCTTGCAGATGCTGCAAAAATAGATTGCCATGTTCAGTCACGGTCACACCGGTATATAGGAATAAACCTCCACCAGAATTCAGCCGCTGTAAACCTTCTTTTATAATCCTGAATGATAATTCACAGCCATCCAGCGCATGACCACCATGACGATATTGACGTTGTTCAGGATCAATCAAATACGGCGGATTAGCAAAAATCAGATCAAACTGGCCTTCAAGATTGGAAAATAAATTACTCTGGACCGGATGAATATGGTTTAAGCCGGCAAAACTGATATTGATTTGGCTATAGAGCAAGGCTTTGGGATTCAGGTCTGCAACCCTAATTTCATTAACATCTGGAAATTGTCTGGCTATACTGATCGCGGCTGCTGAAGTGCCACAACACATTTCCACGACCCGTTTAAAAGGGCGAGGCTGAGCAGCTAGATATTGCTTGAGATGATAGATAAAGCGATACGTATCCGGACCGAAAAATACCGCATCTTGCTGAGTGGTTGGAAAAGCTGAATGAATAAAGAGTTCGCCATCGAGTGAAGAAACCCGAACCTGACTCAAGTATTGATCTTCCTGAACCTGTAGAAGCTGATGTTCTTGCAATAATGTAAAAAGGGCAGAATCAAGATCAGTTTTTTTAAAGTTTAGATTCCAGCCAAAGATATCCTGATGGGTTCTGTGCTTATAAATTTCATTCTTTTTTCGATTCAGAATTCGCTGGTGGGAAAGCGGTGTAATGGTCGTAAACTGATAATCTTGTTGTTTTAAAAAGGCTAATAAATAAAGCAAAGCTTGCTGCGGGCTGCTTTGAATCTCTAAAATTTGGTTCATACGGATATGCTCTTCTATTTATTTAACCTACATGAAAAGATTAATTCACTTTATGCCTGCAAAAGACAATATCAAACCAGTCGTGAATGATCAAAGCTATACAGCACTGGATTCCATGGAAAGGGATCAGTTTATATTCACCTAAATAATGCATTGCTTAGGTAAAAATGTGATGAGAATTGGTTGGATTTGTATAGGTCGTAGGCATAATTTTATTGGTTAAGCAGCCTTATTATGATTTTGCGAACTATTATTTTTTATTCATGATTATACGTATAAAAAATGGCTATTAATCACTGGGATCAATAGCCATTAGAGCTGAGAGCTTTAAAAGCTTAGTTGGGTACTTCCGGCAAATCAAACCAGATCACTTGCGCATCTTCGCTTGCTTTAATTTCTGTATCATCTAGAAAAGCAATTGCGCCGCCAGCTTCAACTGTATGTTCAGCGATCTGGACAGTGCCAGAAACAACATGTACATAATTAATATGCTGGGTCGCTTTCACTTCCAGACTTTGGCCTTGCTGAATCACCGCAGTTTTGACTTCGGCATTCTGACGAATATGCATCGGTGCATTGTCATTCGGACCACAAATCAAATGCCACTGGTTCGGTTGCTCATGCGGGTCAAGACGGATTTGCTGATAGTTCGGCTTGGCATCACGTTCATTTGGAATAATCCAGATTTGCAGTAAATGGACCTGTTCGTCGCCTTGGTTCATTTCACTGTGCCGCACACCTGTTCCTGCACTCATCAGTTGCCATTCACCCGCAGCGATTCCGCCATGATTGCCCATGCTGTCCTGATGGGTAATGGTTCCTTTCAGCACACAGGTCAGGATTTCCATATTGTCATGTGGATGTGTTCCAAAACCCTGATGTCCATCAATCAGGTCATCATTAATAACGCGTAAAGCACTGACACTCATATACTTTGGGTTATACCAATTACCAAATGAGAAGCTGTGTTTAGACTCCAGCCAGCCCATTTTTACATGACCACGATTTTCGCTCGGATGTAGAAAAGCATTCATGATTTTATCTCGACATTATTTTTAACTTGAGATCATCATACTGTCGTTTTATAACTGAAAAAATCTCAAATAGGCGACAGATCATTGCATTTTTGCAACGACAGAGCTGAAAGTAAACATAAGGAATAAAAAAGCCCGCTCAAAAGCAGGCTATTTTATTCAAATCGTTAGACCGATCATCATTCTAAGAAACGAACCGTTACCCCAGATTTGACTTTACGGCCAAGATCATTGGCATCCCAGTTAGTTAAACGAATACAACCATGTGACGCTGTTTTCGAAATGGTAGACGGGTTTGGTGTCCCGTGAATACCAAATGATTTCTTGCTTAAACCAATCCAGATATTCCCGACAGGACCGTTAGGACCCGGTGGTAAAGATAGTGGTTTTAAGTTTTTACCTTGTACAAAGTTAGACGGTGAATAGCTGTACCAAGGGTTTGGTGCAACACCTGTTACTTTATAGGTTCCGGTTGGAGATGGTGTATCCGCACTACCAATGGTGGCAGGGAATGACGCGATCATTTGATTTTTACTGTTAAATAAGTACAGTTGTTTCGCGCCTTTATGTGCAACAATCAAGTGAATACCTTCAGGCAAGTCATTACGTACATTACTGACCAGTAATTTTTCACCCACTTTATTAAAGTTAGCATTTGGATTGAGTTTCTTTAAGAAATTCTCATCCATATGGAATTTTTCACTCAACATTTCACTGACACGTGTGTAGTACAAGCCTTTCATTTTCGCCTGTAACGCATAATCTGAAGGAATAGACTTGGCAAATGGGCCTGCCAGATCTTTTTCAGTAATGGTGTATTCAACAAAGGCTGGCTTAGAACCCTGACGTGCAACTAGTTTATCCCAGGTTTCCTGAGTCAAAATACCTGTCGGTTTAATGCCATTCATTTGCTGGAAAGATGCAATGGCTTTTAGTGTATTTTTACCGCTGGTTCCGTCAATCGCCCCCGGTGATGCATGGGCATTATTCAGCATGACATGTGCACGTGCGTAAACTGGGAATTGACCTGCACCGATATTTTCATACCACTGGGCATTATTTAAGCCGTCTAAAGTCCACGAAGCTTTGGTCGCTGCAGAGTTAGTCGATGCTTTGGTATTTGGTGCTGCGCCAATAGAAGCAGTCTGATCTTCGGTATCCTGTAGCTCATTCAGCGCTTCAGATGCCTGTTTTAAGTCTTGTTGTTCTTGTGCGGTAATTTGCGCTTCTGCAGGTGCTGCTTGGGCCGCTGAAGCTTCAGTTGCTAATGGATCAATCGGATCTTGCACTGCAACATCAGTCACCACTTGGGGTTTTAATGGTTGTTCAGCAGTAGACGCGGCAAAAACTTGACCTGCGAAAATGCAACCTAGACTCACAGCGAGCATTGTGCGAACGAACATGTAACTCAACCTTAAGAATTATTTCTTTAACTATGTGAAAAAACACTATAAGTATTACAGAAAAAATGTGGAGATGCAGTAGTTGTTTTGTGTAAATCACTAGGTTGCCGTTCAATCCGATCGGTTTTTAAAGTTGCCAGAAGTTATTAAAACTGCGGCCTTTTTGCTATGATGTTGGCAATGTCAAAGAAAGATGGGAATGTGAATGACGACCTTAAAAAATGATCGTTTTCTGCGCGCATTGTTGCGTGAGCCTGTAGATGCTACGCCAGTATGGATGATGCGTCAGGCTGGCCGTTATTTGCCTGAGTACCGCGAAACGCGTACCAAGGCAGGAGATTTCCTTTCGCTTTGCAAGAATACTGAACTGGCCTGTGAAGTAACTTTGCAGCCTTTACGCCGTTATGATCTTGATGCCGCGATTTTATTCTCGGATATCTTGACGGTTCCGGATGCTTTGGGACTGGGGCTGTATTTTGAAGCCGGTGAAGGCCCGAAATTTCACAAGACCATCCGTACCGAACAGGATGTCGCCAATCTGCCTGCATTTAATGCCAAGTCGGATCTGGATTATGTGATGAATGCCGTTTCGACCATTCGTTCAGCCTTGGGCGGTCAGGTTCCTCTGATTGGTTTCTCGGGCAGTCCATGGACTCTGGCAACGTATATGGTCGAAGGCGGTTCAAGCAAGGATTTCCGTTTTACCAAACAGATGATGTATGCGCAGCCTGAAGTTTTGCATGCTTTACTGGATCGTCTGGCTGATGCAGTGACTGAATATTTGAATGCGCAGATCGATGCGGGTGCACAAGCGGTACAGATCTTTGATAGTTGGGGTGGGGCATTAGCACATCGTGAATATATCGAGTTCTCGCTGAACTATATGCAGAAGATTGTCGCTGGTTTGCAACGTGAGAAAGACGGCCGCAAGATTCCGGTAATTCTGTTTACCAAAGGTGGCGGTCAATGGTTGGAACCGATGATTACGACAGGCGCAGATGCATTTGGTCTGGACTGGACCACGCCATTGAATGTCGCTCGTCAAACGGTTGCTGGTCGTGCAGCACTTCAGGGTAACCTGGATCCTGCAACTTTATATGGTTCATCAGACACCATCATTAAAGCGACAAAAGCCATGCTGGATGATGCCTATGCCAATGGCGAGAAAACCGGTTATGTTGCCAATTTAGGTCATGGTATTACCCAGTGGGTTGATCCGGCGAATCCAAAAGCATTTATTGATACCGTACATGAGTATAGTGCCAAATATCTTTAGGATGTAAACCTTGATCGATCTATTCAAATCAGGGTTTGAATTTACTTATAAGGCAGCTTCGGCTGCCTTATTTGGGATTTTACTCCTGCTCGCTTTTGCGCTGACTGCTTCTATGGGCAGCGATCTCTTCTTTGGTTTTTACCGGTATGACTATCTGCTTTTTTTTGCTTTGCTGATTCAGGTGATATTGCTCTATACCAAACTGGAATCCTGGGCTGAAGCCAAAGTGATTGCGTTATTTCATCTCATGGCCATGGTGATGGAAATCTTCCTGACCCATCCGGCAATTGCTTCCTGGCATTACCCTCAACCCGCAATATTTAAAATCCTGACCGTGCCTTTATTTGCCGGTTTTATGTATTCTGCGGTCGGCAGTTTTTTTGCGCGCTCTTTACGTCTATATCAGGTTTCATTTGAAAAATTGCCGCGTTTTAGCCATATGCTGACATTGGCTGTCTTGTCTTATATCAACTTTATGAGCAAGTTTTTTATTCCCGATTATCGGGTGATTTTATTTGTCTGGAGCGTGCTGATGTTCTGGAAAACCAGAATTCGCTTTCAGCTGAATCGGCATACTTTTCAGTTGCCGATGTTACCCGTACTGCTGATTCTGGCGTTTATTATCTGGATTGCCGAGAACATCAGTACCTTTTACCAGATCTGGCTCTATCCAAGCCAGATTGAGCAATGGCATATGGTGGGATGGGGCAAACTGGGCTCCTGGTATTTGTTGTTATTGCTGAGTCTGGTGTTAGTACTGAAAATCTTGGGACAGCGTAATTCACAAGGCGATTGGGCGCTCAAGGAACAGTAAAATCAATCAGGTTATGTTTATGTAAAGCATACATTTTTTCAATTGCGCCAAACTTGACTTGTCGCTACTCTGCTGAGTATGTAATTTAAATTACATTATTAGAGTAATAACAAAGATTGCATGAGAATAATTGGAGAATAACTATGTTGAAAAAAATTATGCTGGCGGCGGTATTGGCGACTGGTTCAAGCATGGCGATGGCTGACCGAGATGTCGGTTGTGGTATCGGAAGCCAGGTGTGGGCGGGTCAGTCTGGTATTATTCCTAAACTCTTTGCAGGTACGACCAACGTTCTGTTCACGAATCAGTGGCTCGGGATCACTTTTGGTACTTTAGGTTGTAGCCAGGGCGGTACCGTAACCGCTCAAGTGGTGACCTTTACCAATGAAAACGCTGAAGCATTGGCGCGTGATATGGCAGTTGGAGAGGGTGAAAGCCTGAATGTTCTGGCTGAACTTTTGAATATTAAATCTGAAGATAAAGCTCGTTTCTTTAGCGTTTCCAAGCAGAATTTCTCTGAAATTTATTCCGAAGAAAACCAGAATACATTACAAGTTTTAAGCACCTTACAAACTGTGATGGCCAAAGATGAAGTATTGAAATCCTACATCTGATCCGCACCCTAAAAACCCTGCTGTTCTGGCAGGGTTTTCTTATGACTAAAAGAAATTGATGAGAATAAGTTAACTGAATGAAATATGCGTTCTTCATGTTGGGCCTGACATTCAGCCCTTTAAGTTTTTCTAGCGAAATTAATCCAGACACCCAGCATTATATCGCTCAGGCCGAAACTCAGCGTCTGGATCAGAGCACTACCTGGCAACGTCTCATGTATGCCAATCCCCAAGGTCATAGCGAGGTTAACTATTCGGGCTATTTCCTGGCAGAGCAGGGAAAAACTGATCTAAAAAAAGAAATGCAGCATAACATTCAGGCTTTATTCCTGAGCGCAGAGCCGAATCAGTCCGTCCGCTGTAAGTTTCCTGCACGCAGCAGCTGGTTAATGCAGCAATTGAATATTTCCGAGCAACAATTGCCTGAGGTTAGTTGTCCGGATTTGGATAAATGGATTGGCGAGGTCAAGCCCTATCAGGCCACCCTGATCTATGCCACGGATTTTATGGGTAATCCCAGCTCCATGTTCGGGCATACCTTATTGCGGCTGGACCCTAAAGACCAGCAACAACTCAATCTGATTTCTTATGCAGTCAACTATGCCGCAACGGTCGATGGCAATGACAACTGGTCCTTTGCCTGGAAAGGGCTGACCGGACAATATCCGGGTGAATATTCCCTGATGCCGTATTACCGCAAGGTCAAAGAGTATGGTGACTTTGAAAGCCGGGACTTATGGGAATATCAATTAAACTTAAGCCCGCAAGAAACCAGGTTTCTGGTACAGCATCTCTGGGAAATGCAAAATGTAAGTTTCCCTTATTATTTTATCAATGATAATTGTGCATATCGTTTACTCGGGCTATTTGATCTGGTACGTCCCGAGCTGAATCTACAGAAACAGTTTAATTCGACTGCGATTCCGATTGAAACACTAAAAGTAGTAGAACAGCAGGGCTTGATCAAACAGAAAGTTTATCGTCCGGCGCTTGAAACTCAATTGCTGGCACAGTCCAGACAGCATGGCAAAGCGCTGGCAAAAACTGCGCATCAGCTGGCTTATGCAGAAACAGGTGTAATGCCTTCAATCTTGCAGCCTTATCCGGTAAAGGATCAGGCCAAAATTCTGGAAATGGCCTATGATCATTTATATCTGGATTTCCTCCGGCAGAAAGTCGATGAATCATTTTCCCAGCCACGTTTCCGCAAGTTACTGGGCTTAAGAAGCCAGCTGGATATCGAGAAACAGCGTAAAGTGCCTGAACGTCCAAAAATAGACCCAGTACAAAGCCATCATGCACGCAATATCAATCTTCAGGCCGGACAGGTTCAGGGTGAATCCTTTGTCCAGCTTGGACATCGGCAGGCCTATCATGATCTCATCGACCCGCAAGGTGGTTTTCGAACCGGCACACAATTACTGTTTCTGGATGGGGCTTTGCAATATCGTGACAGTGAACTCAAGCTGGAACATCTGAATCTATTTGCCGTCAATTCCTATAACCCGGTCAATCCGTTTAATACCCCATTATCTTGGGGTTTCAATCTGGGCTGGAAACAGGAGGCACTGGATACGCATGGCCAGTTTAGTGAAGATGAACAGCATGGCGTCGCCAGCTTAAAAACTCAGGGCGGTTATAGCTGGGCAAATGCCAGCCGTGAACATCTATGTTATGCACAAATGCAAACTCAGCTACAGGCAGGCAAGGCACTTGATCAAGGCTGGCGCGTAGGTGCAGGCCCCACTGTGGGATGCCAGAATATCTGGAGTGATCAGATCAACAGTCTGGTACAGGTAGAGCTGCCGTATTGGGAAGATTCGCATCGCTGGCAGCTGAAACTGAATACTGAACTCCAATATGCATTCAATCCACAACATGCACTTCGGCTGTCTTGGGAATATCAGCAACAACAGTCCAAAGACTGGGATCAATGGAGTCTTGGTTTGATCCGGTATTTTTAAGATTTAGTTAAAACTATTGATAAAGTGCTGTGTATCCATGAGGCTACTGTTCGGTTTTCCCGTGTATAAAAAGATTGGCTTGGTTGGGTGCAAATAAGCTGGTCGATATTTTAGGAAAAATACCTGATATTTGTTATATTTGTCACATAATGTGAGTGAAAATTGCAAGGTTTTGGGGAACAGACAGTATGAATAATGAATGCATGGCAAGACTGGCCGAGCAGTGGGAACAGATCTGTCAAAATTATTCATCTGATGACTTATTGCATGCCTTTCACTTTATTCAAGATCATTCCCTGATTCTGGTGGAAGAATTCTATAAAAACATGCTCCTTGAAAAGGAATCTGCAGAATTCTTTTCCGATGACTTGATTCAACAGCGCTTGCGTGACACTTTAAATGCCTGGCTACTTGAAAGCTTTAGTGTGGGGATTAATAAACGCTATGCCGATGCCGTGCAGAAACAGGCGATGGTGGGGCATGTGCATGCGCGTGTCGGAATTCCATCCTGGCTGATCATGCGCGGTGTGCGTGAAATTGAGCGTAAAATGTTTGAACTGCTGGATGAGAATCCTCACCACAGTATGTTGACCACCTGCAGTTATATTGTCCAAATCATGGGATTTGCCACAGAAGTCATGTGCCGATCTTATGAAGCCAAAACAGCCATGAATCAGGAAATTAAACACAGTTATCGTGTTTTTTCAGCGATGCAGGATGTAGCCGTACAAAAAGATAAACAGCGTAGCTCATTGCTGGACTGGGAAAATGAGCTCATGTTCAAGGTCTTTTCTGAGCATGAAAAATTGAATCATCCGATGCTGTCCAAGTCGGAGTTTGGTTTATGGTTTATCCATAAAGCCTCTTATGCTTTTACCGGCTCTGACCAGGTCGATTTAATCATTGAACGAATTTATCAAGTCGATGAACTTAATCAAGAGATCATGGACTGTACGGACAAAAACAATATGCTGGGACTAATCCAGCAGATCCGTGACTTGAACCGCGAAATTCAGCTGCTGGTGGACCAGTTATTTCAGGTGGCCGAATATATTGAATCAGGTAATGATTCATTGACCCAGTTACTGAATCGCCGTTATTTGAATACGATTATTTCACGTGAAATCACTTTTTCTCGTAAGAATCATACGCCTTTGTCTTTACTTGCTATCGATGCTGATTATTTCAAAAGTATTAATGACAAATTCGGACATGCAGCAGGTGATCTGGCCTTGAAATTTCTGGCCGAAGCATTGCAAAAATATAGTCAGGGCAGTGATTATGCTTTTCGGGTCGGCGGTGAAGAGTTTTTGCTGTTACTGGTGGATACTGATGAAAAACGTGCCCTCAATATTGCCGAAAGTATTCGTAAATATATTGAAAATGGCATGATTAATTCGGCACAAGGCCAGCAGTTTAAATTTACGGTGAGTATTGGTTGTGTGCTTTATGATGGACATCCGGATTATCAGCGCTTCCTGAATGCGGCAGATTCTGCCTTGTATATGGCGAAGAACAACGGGCGTAACAGGGTCTATATGGCTCATCAGTCCTTGAACCCGGGCACACAGCCACTCTCGGTTTAAATGAAAGGTTTTTATTCAGTTGCAGACTGCTGCTCTATAAATTCCTGAAATTTCTGTTTTTGCTGAAGATATTCGGGATGATTTTTAGCTTTATCCCATTTCTGTTTAAAAATTTTGGCAGCAGCGGCTTTAACAGGATCTTCCTGATTGCGTGGCAGCTCGGAACGGCCATGCGCGCCACTTAAACCTTTTTTGTCTTCCGGAACCGGACCGTCGTATTTTTTGCCACCTTTATGGTTGGCATAACGCCGGGCACGGGTAAAACCCATCTGTAAAAACTTGCGTGCCATGTCCGCACCAATAAAATCTTCTTGTTTTAAATAGTCCAAGAAAAGCTGATAGATTTTCTCGCTACTGGCTTGGGCTTTTGCTTCATCTGCAAAGCGCCAGTGTGGCAGGATTTCCGATTTATAAGGCTCAACCAGTAATACACCTTGTTCACCACGGCCAATCCGGTAGAGCTCGGGTCGTTTACGAAAATTAATCTTTGCAAAGTCCAGAGAATAATCAAAACTATTCGAAACTACACGTGACGGACGTTTTGGTGGGGTTACTTTGGCAGATGACTTCATATTCGGCCTTTTCTGAAATTTAAAATTATTCGATATTTCAGCTAATACAAATTATGAAAATGAAAGGCAGGATACAGAAAAGCCCCTGTCATTTAGAACTAGGGGCTTTCATTTTACTTCGATTTTTTCGAACTGGTCTTCGAGGTTTTAGCCTTGGTTGACTTGCTCTTAGAGGAGCTGCTCGACTGTTTTTTAGCAGGTGCTGATTTTTTTGAAGAAGACTTTTTCACTTTAGTGTCGTCTTTACTCTTGTTGCTGCTTTTCGCTTTAGCCGGTTTTTTCGCGGAAGAGGTCTTTTGGTCTTTCGCTTTATCACTGGCTTTTGAGCTCGAATTTTTCTTCGCCTTCACTTTTTCATCTTTGCTGGCATTGTCTTTCTTAGAAGATGCTGCTTTAGATTTACTGCTCGCCGCTTTTTTAGTGACTTTGCGATCACTGTCTTTGTCACTACTCTTATTCGACTTTTTCAGTTTCTCATCTTGGGTCTTTTTAGCAGTTTTTGCTGATTTTTTGCTGTCTTTCGCCTGGTTATTTTTACTATTCGCCATGGTTACTTTCCTTATCATTAAAAATCAATCAGAAAGATATAAAGCGCTTTGCTGTATATCAACTTCAAATTACTTTAATGGGAGAGCGGCAGGATTAAAACTTTATCGTGTATCCAAGTGTAGGCTTGTTGCAAACACAAGCAGGAATTGTTTGAGTTCTAGACTGAAACATAGCAAGTTTTGGGAGAGGTCTTTAAACCCTGTTACCAGGTGTTATTTATAGCAAGTGAGCTTTTGAATTAAGTATTGATATCCTCTTCCTTTAAAAGCAAAAAACCCCGAATGATCGAGGCTCTGAGTAACTTATTTTTAAGCTTTAATAATTAATAGCTTTCTGGAACCGCACTTAAAAATTCACGACGTGTTTCTTTGTCGGTTTTAAAATCACCAATAAATGATACCGTACGTGTGGTTGATTCCTGCTTGCCTACACCGCGCATCATCATGCACATGTGCGCAGAATCAATCATTACTGCAACACCGCGTGCTTTGGTGACTTCAGCCACTGCTTCTGCAATTTGCTGAGTCAGATTTTCCTGAATCTGCAAACGGCGTGCAAACATTTCAGTAATACGGGCAAATTTAGACAGGCCTAAAACATGACCTTCTGGCAAATAGGCGATATGTACGCGGCCATAAAATGGCAATAAGTGATGCTCACATAGCGAATAAAATTCGATGTTTTTGACCAGTACCATTTCACGGTTATCGGAAGGGAAGACCGCCTTGTTGGTCACTTCTTCAAGTGTCTGGCTATAACCCGAGGTTAAATATGAAAATGCTTTCGCAGCGCGCACAGGCGTATCTTTGAGACCAGGGCGATTTAGATCTTCGCCAACGGCAGTAAGAATGTTTGCGTAGGATTGCTGCATAGTCATATGACGTATTCACTTAAACTGAGAATGAACAAGGACGGCATTGTAGCAGAAAACTTTTACAATGCCTTGTTTTGAGGCTAAAACCGTTTACTGTTTGAACTTTGGATTATTTTCTGCACGTTTGAGCAGAACCAATACTGCACCGGTACCTCCTTGCTTTTCAGGTGCACTGACAAAAGCCAAAACATCGCGATGCTGACGCAGCCAGCCGTTGACATAGGTTTTTAAAATCGCTTCCGGACCTTTGCCATGTACGATTTTAATCACGTTCTGGTTTTCATCTTTGGCGATCTGGATAATTTGCAGCACGGCTTGACGCGCTTCTTCTACGGTACAGCCATGCAGATCCACAGCCTCAAACCAGCGCAAGTTACCGGCTTTCAAGTCTTCAAAAACTTTATGCTGCAAGGTGGCAATGCGGTAACTCAAGTTGGCCTGACTCCCGACAGGATTGAGCATGGCCTGAGTATCTGATAAAGCCATTGCCTCTGTTTCCATCGGGCCAGTAGCCGCTGCACGCTTCGCCAGGATTTGTGCATCCGGCTTTTTCTTGCGTGGCTTGTCCAGTTGAACCGTATTGCCCGATTCAATTTTTTGCACGCCCTGCATTTGCTTGCGGAATAATTCAAGTTCTTCTAAAGCCTCTTGCTCGATAGTCTTTTTAACTGGTGCAGCAACGACCGCAGGCGTTTGCGGCTGTGTAATTTGCTTCTTAAAAGATTTCAGCAGGTTGTACTGATCTTTAGATAATGAAGAATCGTGTTTACTCATAATTGTAAAAACAAGGGAGATGCGGAATTTACAAGAATTATAGTCTGAAAATAGACAAAGGAGAACTGAATTGCGTTCATGACAGTGCTGAGGATTTTAAATGCGCTCGAGATTCTATGGTCTACTTTTCAATATTGAAAATAAAAAAGCCCAATTCTGAGATTGGGCTTTTTTAATGCTTAGGTGAGCATTTACATCTTAAACCGCTTCAGGCTCACCAAATAGATCACGGAAAGCGTGGTCTGGACGTGGCTGTTTCATGAAGCTTTCGCCGACCAAGAAGGCGTGAATATCATTTTCCTGCATCATCGCAACATCCGCAGGTGTGGCAATACCACTTTCAGTCACCAGCAGGCGTGAAGGGTCCAGTAATTTTTTCAAACGTAATGATGTGTTTAAATCCACATCAAAGGTTTTTAAATTACGGTTATTTACACCGAGCAGACAACGATCAGAAAGTTTTAAAGCACGGGATAGTTCTTCTTCATCGTGAACTTCAACCAGTACATCCAGATGATGTTCAAATGCAGTTTTAGACATTTCTTCTAACTGCTGATCAGACAGGCAAGCCACAATTAGCAAGATACAGTCTGCATGCAGAGCACGTGCTTCGATAACTCCATAAGGATCGATCAGAAAGTCTTTGCGCAGTGCAGGCAGGTCGCAATGTGAACGGGCAATCTGAATGTTGTCATCGTGACCCTGGAAAAAGTCTACATCGGTCAGCACCGATAAACAGGCTGCACCTGCCTCCTGATACTGTGCTGCAATTTCCGCAGGGTTAAAGTTCTCGCGAATAATGCCCTTAGATGGCGAAGCTTTCTTAATTTCAGCAATGACACCCGGACGTTTCGACACTAAAGACTGGGCAAAACCACGCACAGGTGATGCACCTTGTGCCAGTTCTTCCAGATCTTTATAGCTTTTCTGCTTTAAACGTAGGGCAAATTCTTCTTTTTTACGGTCAACAATTTTGCCTAAAATTGTATTTGCGATATCCACCATGATCAAAATCCCTGACCGAATTAAGCTTCGTAATGTTTAATAGTTTTGGTAAATTCAGACAGTACACTCATTTTCTCAAGTGCCTGACCGCCATAGATAATGTCATGTGCCAGCGCAACACCTTGCTTATAGCTGCTGGTCAAACCGGAGACATAAATACCTGCGCCGGCATTCAGCGCGATCATATTGGCGGCTTTATCGCCGATGTCTGATTTTTTCTTGCCCAGTGCATCTTTGATTAAAGCCAGACTTTGCGCAGAATCTTCCACAATCAGTCCGGTCAGAGTTTGCGATTCAATATCGACCGATTCAGGAATAATGTCCCATTCGGTGACTTCGCCATTTTTCAGTTCAGCAACATGAGTTGAAGAGGCTATACTGATTTCATCCAGACCATCACGTGAATGTACTACCATCACATGTTCAGCACCGAGCTGTTTCATAACTTCGGCAATTGGACGGCAGAGTTCATTGGAAAATACGCCAATGACCAGACGTTGTACGCCAGCCGGATTGGTTAAAGGACCGAGCAGGTTGAAAATACTGCGAATCCCCAATTCTTTACGTGGGCCGATTGCATATTTCATGGCTTGATGATGATTCGGTGCAAACAGGAAGCCGACACCGACATCACGGATACAGCGTTCAGTCTGCTGCATATTCAGGTCCAGATTAATCCCGGCCTGTTCCAGCAAATCTGACGAACCTGATTTGGTCGAAACGCCGCGGTTACCATGTTTGGCTATAGTTGCACCGGCTGCTGCGATCACGAATGCAGAGGCAGTAGAAACGTTAAACAGGTTTTGACCGTCACCGCCTGTGCCGACGATATCGACCAGATAAGGAATGTCACTGACATCAATTTTAGTGGCAAGTTCACGCATGACACGTGCAGCTGCGGTAATCTCATCAATGCTTTCGCCTTTAAGACGTAAGCCCATCAGCAGGGCACCAATCTGGGCATCGGTCGCTTCACCTGACATGATGGCACGCATCACGTCTTGCATTTGATCCTGAGTCAGGTGAATGTTTTTAGTAATATTGCTTAAAGCTTGTTGAATATTCATAAGGTGTTCTTAGGCATAAATTTCGAGAAAGTTTTTAAAGATTTGATGACCATGCTGGCTCAGAATCGATTCGGGATGGAACTGCACGCCTTCGACCGGCAATGTCTTATGTTTCACACCCATAATTTCTTCCATAGAGCCGTCAGCTTCATTGGTCCAGCAGGTCACTTCCAGACATTCGGGCAAGGTGGCTTGATCAATCACCAGTGAATGATAGCGCGTTGCAGGAAATGGAGAAGGGAGATTGCTGAAAATCCCGGTATCACTGTGGTACATATCAGACAGACGGCCATGCATGACACGTTTGGCACGCACGATATCACCGCCAAATGCCTGCCCAATACTTTGATGACCAAGACAAACGCCCAGTAAAGGAATTTTGCCAGCAAAATGCTGAATGGCAGGAATAGAAATTCCTGCCTCACTTGGCGAGCACGGGCCGGGGCCAATCACTAAATACTTAGGTTGCCATCGCTCTATATCTTCCAATGTCACGGCATCATTACGGACTACTTTTACTTCTTGATTCAGTTCGCCAAAATATTGGACGATGTTATAAGTAAAGGAGTCATAGTTGTCGATCATGAGAAGCATATCGCAAGTAACCTCTTGAAAATTGTGAAAATGAGTATCTTTATTTCTAATCGTTACTCACTATGTTACTCACTTTCAGAAAAGTGACTGATTTTGCAGGCATTAAAAAGCCGCTCAATCAAGCGGCTACTTTACCAGTTTTTGAATGCCTTGTGACAACTTCGTTCACATAACTATTTAGGTAGTAACTTCGTGGACCATCTTTGCTTGGCTGGTCAATTTCTCCCTTTTTAATCCGGTCATACAAAGTCGGCTCACTCATATTCATCCGCTTCGCAAATTCTTTGATACTCACTCGGCGCTCATCTTGATTTGCCATTGCTCTTTTAAGCTCCTGCATTTCATCAAAGATAGCTTCGAGTAAATCACGTTCAGATTCACTCATGACACCTCCTTTAAGCTTTTTACTACTGTTTCCGGCAATCCAAAGACATCTTTAAAAGCCTGGTCAAAACCACCACTTTCAATGAATTGATCCATGAGGTTTACTTGCTTATCGATATCGCTATTTTCATTGTGTTCAGATGATTCTTGACTCTCAGCCATTGGTTCTCTCCTTGGCTTCATGAGCCTTCAAGTATTCAAATTTTGCATCTGCCCAGTTCTTTGCATCATATGGGCTTAAACCTTTTTTCTTGCACCAGTCAGCGCACCAGAGCCACTGCACATCATCAAATGGGGTTGGCTCAACTATTTGATCAGTACTGTCCATCACGCCACCTCATAGAAGCGCTTGGCTTCTTCAAAATTTGATGTGGTAAGTGGTGATGAGCCTTTTTTGTAGCACTTAACAATCTCACCATATTCAAAAACTTTGCATGCTGTTGGTAGATCAAAGCACTGGTACATCGGCTCTTTAAACCAGTCTTCTGTATAAAACATTTGTTCCTGATGTGCTTCGGCTGTGCCTTCCCACTCTTGAACCTGAAAATACTCATCAAACGACTCAATCATGAACTCGTTACCTTCAGCTTTAGTCATGGCTCTGTATCGAGCCAAAGCACGTTCAGCAATTTCTTTTGATGCAGCAGGTGACTGCTCATGCGGACTATCATCTTCAGGGCAGATTCCTACGCACCACAATTTATTCTTTTCCATCACGCCACCTTCACATCTAAATAATCAGGGTTATCCAGATGTTCTTCATATTCATGAAATAACACCTGACATGCCGCATTACCTGTTAAATCTTTCTTTAAGAGCACGTAACTCAGTGTCTTGCGTGTGCCTTTGCCGCTAAATGTCGAGCTGCCATCCGCAAGTTCATTTTTGGTATAACCCAATTTTTCTAGCCACAACTTGAAACCGACTTCATGCTTCTTTTTAATTCTGAAGATCATCTGTACCCCCAGGTGTTCGCAAAATTTCGAAGGCAATCATCAATACCGAATAGGTTGATGTTGCGGTAAGTTCTAACCCGACCTTTGTGCTGCACAAGCAGCACGCGGGTCATAGAAGAGTAGGAATAACTCATGAAGCCTCCCCAGTTTCAGCAGCTTGAATCAAGGCATCTTTGCGCTGTGCATACAGGCTAAGTAGTTCCTGATGATCCGCTGGAAGTAATTTAGCTGCAGGTATCGCTGGTGCCAGTCGTTCTAAAGTTTCTACTGAATCCATGTCATAGATTCGATTGATCAAAACCTGCTTCTTCTTTTTGTAGAACAGATCGATAGAGGCACTACCATGCTCAGCACTTTCCACTGCTGCTTGTTTGCGTGCGGCATTTTCAATTTGATCAATCAAACTTGGTTGCGCGACTTCAATGACTTCTTCTACGATTGGTTCAGGTTCAGCCTTAGGCGTGTATTGTTCAGGATCCAGCTCAAGAAGTTTGTCTTCAGTCAGTTTGCACAAGTGCTGTTGATCTTTTTGATCTAAGTGTCCATTGGCCAGAAATACGTGACGGAATGAAAGAACGTCATCCTCCTTAGTAAACTGATCAATTTGTGTAGTGAACTTTTCAACAAGCTTTACCCGGTCGGTTTCAACTGAATCCGCTTCAATTTCTGTAACTGGAGTTTCAGTATTAATAGTGGCTTCTTGCTCTATGGCTTCAATAGGCTCAATCAGCTCTGGCTCAGGCTGTTTTTCAATATCTGGTACAGCATCACCTGGGCCAGCTGGTATGCCAGCCTGTTCAGTCTCATTCTTAGCTTTGGTTGAGCGTCTCTTTTTAGGTTTGCCTGTATTGTCTATAGTTGGGGGATAGACAATAATTCGACCAAATAGCTCACCCATTGCCACTAATTGTAATTCGGCATTTTCTTTATCCGCCTGAGCAAAACCATTGTCGACAGCTTTGAAATACTCCATGCACTGTTTGCTGTATTTAACCTGTGAGATATGGTCAGGATGAATAATAAAGATTTCCTGATCTTCCACGACATCATCAAGAGTCAAAGGCTTGGTAAATGTAATACCAGCCAGCTCCATTGTTTCAACCTTGATGCAGAACTCATAGCCTGGCATAGCGAAAATCGTAGCCGGGAATTGAGACAGATCATCAAAATCCATTAACTCGCCAGCAGCGCGGCACATGATATTTCGGCCAGCCATCATTGCTTCAAAAGCTTCTTTGCTATTTAGAATTTTCATGCTGTCATTGCTCCCTTCGCTACTTGTTCTATTTCATTTTTTACAGCTTCAAATTTAGAAGCTTCTATCTGGTTGAGAGCATCAAGCCCCAAGTGTTCACACACTGTTTTTGCATCAAGCCCACAGGTATCGATAAAGTCCTGTAGATCGGCAAGCTGCTCATCAGAAATGCCATTAAACTCTGGTGGATCTGTCCATGCATTGCGCTGTCTATCGAATATGCACTTCATTTCCAGAGCACGACGAACCAGCTCGGCACGCATATTCTTGTAATACAGATGAGTGTCTTCAAGGGACTGAGTGAGCTGATTTAGATCACTCGCATACTGGGCCTCACCACAGCTTTGTACCCAGTTTTCTAGATCTTCTTGAGCCTTGATTGCGGCCAATTGATCTGGTGTCAGGGTGTTGATATGGTCCTTAGCCTGTTTGATAAGATCGGCCAGAAATGTAGGGCTGGTCTTTAGATCCGGCACCCATACTTCACCAGTATCACCACCTAAACCACCCGCATTTTTAGCGTGATGGGTAGGGCAAGGCTTAAAGCTAATTACCCGGGCATTTTTTCCTTCACCAGTGGTGACTGTGGTCAAATAGCCCATGATGTCAGCAATGCGATATAGCTCATTACGGTTTTTACCACCCAGATCAGGACGATAAATTACCTGGTCACCGCTTTGATCTTCAGAGGCATGGGCAATAAACACCACATCTTTTCCAGAAGCGATCAGCGTATTCACGTATTGCTTAAAGATGTTGTTAGCCAAGCCCTGGGCTTTAAGCTTTAACGATCCATCTTTTTGCTTGTTGGTCGCATTGAGCATTAAATGTGTTTTGATGCTTTCAAGCATTGCACCGACGGTATCAATCACAATGGTGTTATATGGTTCAAGATCAGCCATTGTGAGGTTTGCAACATCAGACCACTGGTGAGCCTGAACTACAGCACCGCGACGAAGTTCACCAGTACGGTGGGAACCCTTGTCAAAGTCGAATGAAATAGCCTTATCACCAGTAAAGCCGATAGAGGTTTTACCCAAGCCTGGATCTGCATACAGGTAAACAATAATTGCCTGAACTAGCAGCGCTTGATTCGCTGGAATAATATTAATCGCCATCTCAACGTGCTCCTGCAGGACGGTTATTACGCTTAAAGTTCTTATAGTCTTCCGATGCAAAGAAGCCGGTACTTTCTAAAACTTGATGACGCTTGTTTTTGCGCATAGCAACACGCGCATTTTCCAGTCCATCTAAAATCCATTTTGGAGTAAGGGATTTATCCATCTTCCTCAATGAGCCATCCGGCTGAATGGAATAGATAGTTGTGTTGCAGAAATAGTCAGCAATGGTTCCTGAGCTTTTGACACGTAGGGCAAAATAACTCGCACGAGTTTTACCCACTCGATAGATTTCAAGTCCTTCAAAGGTCTTGATGTATTCAGAGAAATAACGATGAGTTGAGCCAAATTCTACTGGCATTGGAACTATAGGTAGTTCATCTGCTTTGAATTGCAGGAAACCGGTGTAGAGGTCTACAAAATTAATTTGAGTTCGATCATTTAAAGGAGACCAGTCATCAGAGCCACACTCACACCAGTAGACCGATTGGCCATTCAGGAGTGCTTCAAAAATTTGATCAGCAGAATTTAAAATCATGACTGAACCTCCACCAAGCGGTGCTTCATGATGTAGCCGGCGATCATTGAATTGATTTCGCGGTGATCCTGGTAGTCTGTGAAGTCTTTATACGGATTGCCATTAGCATCGAACACCTTGATTTCACCTAGTTCAACGACTTCTATATTTGTGAATTCGGAACCTGGTACACCGTAATCATCCGGGTATGCTTCAACTTCAAACGAAGTTATTTCCAAACGGAAACCATCCAGATTTACGACTGCTTCACCGCGCATATCGTCGAGCATCTTTAAAGAGACGATTCCATATTCAGATTGAATATTTTGAGTTGGTGCCACCTGGTCAGTACCAAAGTCAGCAAGATGAGCAAACGCTAAGGCGCTTACAGTTAAGGCAGCGGTAAACAGAGTTACCTTGAAGCTATTGTGTGGAGTTAATTTTGTGTTCATAATAATTTCACTCAGTAGGGTGATGGGTCACGCTCCAGGTTGTTCTAGCAACGCTGGGGCTTCTTTTTACTTGATAATTAAAGCATACTTTAATAAATGGGTTATGTAAAGCATACTTTAATTATATTTATAAACTTTGCTTTAATTTATGCTTTAATAGACAAAAGAAAACCCACACAAGGTGGGTTGTTTGGAGTTTGTTAAAATGAGCAAGAAGAAATTTCGAGCTGAATTATATAAAGCTTATGTTGCCTCAGGCATACATGACCATGCCC